>JANXLP010000295.1 GCA_025355125.1 Opitutaceae bacterium
CTCACGAGCAACATCGGATCGCAGCGCATCATGACGCTTCGCAAGTCGAAGTATGAGACCATGGAGCGGCTCGTGCGGCAGGATGCGCAACGCGAACTCCGGCCGGAAATCTTTGCGCGCATCACCTTGAGCGTGGTTTTCAATAAACTCGACTACGACGCGCAGCGCGAGATTGCCGGGGGCATGATTGAGAAGGAGTGCGGGGCTCTGTGCGCCCATGGGTTCGCCGTTATCCCGGACCAAACGGTGTCGGATGTGGTCATTCAGCGCGGCTATCATGAGCGCCTGGGGGCGCGGCCGATGCGTGACGCCACGGAGCTTTTAATCCGCAACGCTCTCGCGCAGGAACTGCTGCACGGTGGGAGTGGCACCGGTCGCCTGCGACCGCATTCCGATGGAATGAAACTGCTCCTCGAGCCTGCGGCTTCTTAACCATGATTTCCAAAACTGCCGCTCCCCGAATCGTGGTTCTGAAAGGAGATCGACTCTACGGGGATTTAATCTGTCGGCAGATCAAAGAGCTTTGGAAAACTGCGACTGTGCAGGTTTTTCAGCGCGGACTCGATGCATTGGACGCCATTCAAGCATCCATACCGGACTTATTTATCACGGGGGTTAAAATTGAGGACATGGACGGCCTCGAACATTTGGAGCCGTTTCTTGAGCGCGACCTTCCAATTTTGATCGTCACCTCGCGCGGAGATACGCGCACCTTCAATCTCTTGAGGAGTGTCCGCTACGACGGAATTTATGACGGAGTGGCGGAGGGATTGGGCAACCTCCGCACGGCGCTGGAACGCGTGCTGGAGCGCCAGCTCTACGTCAGCCCGTCCCTCGTGCATCACTTGAAGAAACCGAAAAACATCACACTCGATGCGCTGACGGAAAAGGAGCAGATGGTGTTGTCGGTCGTGGGCGACGGTTCGGACGACCAACAGGCGGGCGCGCGGCTCGGCATTTCGCACTACACCGTCAACACGCATCGCAAGACGATCATGGGGAAGCTGGGCCTCCATCACAAAGGCCAGCTCATGTTGTATGCGTTGCAAGAGGGCTACGTGCTCGTGACGCCGACTGGCGTCTACTATCCGGGATTCCAGCGAAAGATTCGCGGAATCGCTGACGAGGGGAAGAACGGTGACACGAAAGCGTGCGCGTGAATTGCCCCGTGCGCTCGGTAGGAGCGTAGAGCGGCGTTAGGCCTGTCAGACGAAAAAGGGCCGAAGCCCTTCGTTCAGTCTTCGTAAGGCAGCATGAGCGTGAGCACCGGTGCGGCCGTGTCGCCGGGTCCGATGTGCAGTTTCATCGCGTGCTTCTTCCCGGTGATGAGGATTAAGAAGGGAATTTGCTCGGCCTCACGGGTGGAGCGGATGGTGAGCTTGGCCATCGTGGAAATATCGTGGCAGATACCGGAGGAGTCCTGGTCGGGACGTTGCAGCGCCTCCTCGATGATCGCCCACACCGCCGAGGTGCAAGCGAAGGGATGTTTCCAGTGTTGGCGGATCGAATCGACGTGGCTCAAGTCGGCGAGCACGCCATCGTCGATGGCTTGGGCGCGGGAGTAGGAGTAGATCGTCTCACCGAACGGATTTTCAGTTGTCATGGTTTTGTGCCGTTCGGCCCGCGTGGCGTGGATCACGGAACGTGTCCTTATCGCCTACTGCCGATTGGCAATTTCGCCACACACCCGAAAAGTCAAAGGGGTGGACGGAGCGCCGAGGCGGCGGGCTCGGCCGCAACGAGGGGGAAGCGGAGTGATTCCGCGTGGTGGAGATCGCGCAGCGATACGACCTTGACCCGGTGTATAATGGGGAAATCAGCGGCTGGCAGTCGCACAAAGAAAACGAGCGAAGCGAGCATCGGTCGGATGCTGGTTTGGCTTGCGGTTGGCGGGTCTGCGTCGAAGGACACAAAAAAGGCGGCCGGAGAATCCGGCCGCCCGTTGAGGCGAGGGTTACTCGCTCTATTCGGCTTTCAGTTCCGCGAGGCGCTCGAAGATGAACGTGTGCGCTTGGTCGGCCAGCTTGGCGATCAGCGGGAGGTCATCACGCCCGTAGCTGTCGGTGTCGTGGAAGTTTCTGGCTTCGTCCATGTAGGTTCGGGCGAAGGTCACGTTGAAGAACTTCTTCTGGTCGGCTTCGTTCTCCCACACGGCGGCTTTGATGCGACCGAGGCGGAAGGATTTCACCGGAAGCTTGGGGCCGGTGGCGGCGTTCTTGGTGGGCGAGGCGGGTTGAGCGTTTTTGGAGGGCATATAGATCCTTTTTTAGTTTTGAGGAGCGGGATTACTCTCTCGTCGAAGGGCGGGGGTGCCGGCCGGGACGAGGGGACGGTTGGGGGATTCCTTTCAAGGAGGACCCGAACGCGCCCCGTCCGCGCAGCGGTGGACCGGCGGGAGGTGCCGCCAGAGGGAGCAAGAACGATCCGGGAAAAAAGGGCGGTCCGCCTCGGCGGAATTGCCTGAAAGAACGCGAACCGCTCGCTGCCTTGAACGCATTCGCCGGCTCCGGTGGCAGATGTGGCCATGCCGTGGCTGGTTTGCCGGGCGGGAGAATGAAGCGGTTGGAAGTTGCCGTGACCTCGCACGAACGTGGACGACGCCAGTTCA
>JANXLP010000595.1 GCA_025355125.1 Opitutaceae bacterium
GCCGTCGAGGAATTATCGATCAGCAACTCTCTGGGCACCCGGCCCAGCCGGGCGAGAGTCTGCTTGAGCCCGGAACGCGCCGACAGCAGCGACTCGCTGCGGCAACGCACCGCCCACTCCCAGTTCGAGAAGGGCAGCACCGCGTGAAACATCAAATGATCCAGCTTGCGGCCCGCCACCGTCACCTCCAGACCCCGCAGGTCCGTCCAATCCACCGCCAGCACCTCGCCGGGCTTGTGCTCCTGCGTGAAGAACACCTCCTTGGACTTTCCGTTCTTGAGCCGCCATTGCCGGACCCGCCGCTGAAACGTCCGCAACTGCCCGCCCTCCACCTTGCCCGAATGCTGTTCGCACAGGTGTTCAAAAAGCGTCTTCGCCTCCAGTTCCGGCGCCGCCTCCAGCATTGCATCCGCCCGGCTCCAGATCGCCTCCAACGGATCGGGCCTCGTCCGCCATGTGTGCGGCTGCTTCTTCTGCTCCGTCGGCTCCGCCTGCCGCAGATACTTCCTCGCCGTGTTGCGGGACATGCCCGCCTTCATCGCGCTCATCGTAATACTGACTCTCCTGTTGCGCTCGTAAACGAGCTTGTTCAACTGACAACGTGTAACCACCCGCCGGGCTTCCCAGCCCCACCCCAGGGAAGTCAATCCCTCAGGAAATCTCTCGCGGATATCCGACCGGAACACCCGGTCACTTTTAGTTGTCGTTGAAGGTCAGTTTTAATTGTCGTTACACATGCTGCCTCATGCGTTTCCGGTGCGAATCGCAGCACCACCGCGTTCGGGATGCTGAATGCTTTGAAGACAGTTCACGGCGCGCGGATCAACGTAACCGTTCGGGGAACCCATCTACCGCGGGCTGCATGAAAATCACATCATTGCCGGGTGATCAGCATTGGGCCAGCGACGCATATTTATTTGGTGATGGGGGCGACCGACATGCGCAAGGGATATGAAGGGCTGCATGGATTGGTGGCTGGGGAGCTGAAGGAGAACCCCCTTTCGGGGCATCTCTTTGTGTTCACCAACAAAACGCGCACGCGCATCAAAGTGCTGTGCTGGGACGGAAGCGGAACATGGGTCTGCGCGAAGCGTTTGGAAAAAGGACGCTTCACCTGGCCCATCGGAGTGGAGGGTGAGGTGAAGGTTGCGCTCACCAGCGCGGAGTTTGCAATGCTGACGGGCGGGATCGACCTCGCGCAGGGAAGGCGCAAGGCGTGGTGGCGAAAAAACGAGCGGGGAGCCTGAAAATTTATTAAGCGATTCGACGCTTTTTTCTTGTGCTTACTCGGTCGTATTGAGTAGTCTACCCCTGCTTTGAACGACAAGCTTCTCAACCGCATCCCCGATCACCTCCGCGAGGAGGTCGGGTCGGTGTTTGAGAAGGCGGATCGCCTTGAAATCGAAGTCAGCCTGCTCAAAGAGCAGATCCGCCTCATGCGCCACCGGACGCACGGCGCGAGCTCGGATCGCGTCAATGATGCGCAGCTCGCCTTCCTGCAATTGGAACCGAGTGTGAGCCCGGAGGAGATGGAAAAGGAAGCGGCGCTCTCCGAGGCGGAGAAAGCGGCCACGCCGAAGCCCGAGGCAACGCGGCAGGCGCGGGTGCCCGTCCGCGCGGCGCTGCCAGCGAGCCTCCCCCGCCGCGAGCGCGTGATCGTCTGCCCGGAAGCCGACTGCCGCTGCGCCCAGTGCGGCGGCGAGACGAAGGTGATCGGCCACGACACGTCCGAGACGCTCGCCGTGGAGCCTATTAAGTATTACGTGGAAGTCACCAAGCGCGAAAAGCGGGCGTGCCCGAAGTGCGAGGAGGCAGGGGTGAAAACCGCGCCGCTTCCCGAGCGGATCGTGGACAAAGGAATCCTTTCGGACCGCGTCATCATCGACGTGACGATCAAGAAGTATTGCGACCACCAGCCGCTCTTCCGGCAGATGGTGGCCTTCAAGCGCGACGCGCAACTCGACATCAGCCGCACCACCCTGTGCGAGAACGTTTTGCGCGTGGGCGAGCTTGCCCAGGCGCTCAGCCGCGCGATGCGCGCGGACCTGCTCGCGGGCGACTACATCCAGGCCGACGAAACACCGGTGCCCGTGCAAAGTCCCAAAACCAAGGGGCGCAACCACCGGGCCTACCTCTGGCAATACAGCAGACCGGGAGGAGCGGTCGTTTTCGACTTCCGCATGGGCCGGGAGCGGGAGGGACCGGCGGAATTTTTGAAAGAATTTGGAGGCCGCCTGCAAACCGACGGCTACGCGGCCTATTTCAAAGTGGGCGCGCCGACGCTGCTGCTTTATGCATGCTGGGCGCACGCACGGCGTAAATTCACCGAAACGCTCGAAGCCAACCCGAAAGAGGCGCGTGCGGCGGAGATCGTGCGTAGGATCGGCGAGCTTTACGCCGTGGAGCAACAAGCGCGCGAAGCGGGGCTGAGCGAAAAAGCGCGGGAGGCGCTGCGAATTGAAAAGAGCGTGCCCGTGCTGATCGGGCTGCGACCGCTGATCGAGCAAGCCAAAGCGGGAGTGCTGCCCAAGAGCGCGCTTGGTCGAGGCTGCCAGTATGCTCTGGACCTTTGGGCGAGGCTGGAGCGCTACGCACAGCCAGGCGCGGGCGCAGTAGAAATCGACAATAACTGGGCCGAAAACGCGATGCGCCCCGTGGTGCTGGGGCGCAAGAACTGGCTGCACATCGGCAGCGAGCAAGCCGGGCCGAAGATCGCGGCCATCCTGTCGGTCGTCGAAACGTGCAAGCGGCTCGGGATCAATGGACGCGAATACATGGAAGACGTGCTGCCGAAACTGGGCGGCTGGCCCGCCAACCGCGTGGCGGAACTCACGCCCATAGCCTGGAAAGCCGCCCGCGCCCAGCAAACGCCGTAGCGCAAGGCGCGCAAGGCGCGGAAAGCGCCGCTTGCCGCGCGAGCGTCCGCCATTTCCAATAATCGATCGCGTTTGCACCTCGATAGAATGCCCGGCGCGAGTGCACCCCGCCAGATGGAGTTGGCCGAACGGCTACAGTTGAAACGCTGCGTCCTGGGGTTGAGGTTCTCAGGGTTCTCGGGCCTTTAGTCACTTCATAAACCATTGAAGCGATAAGAAACGCCGTTGCCATACGCCTCATCGTCCATTAGATTTCCTCATGAAGGAATCAAAACACGGACCGAGTCCTG
>JANXLP010000635.1 GCA_025355125.1 Opitutaceae bacterium
CTTAGAGGGCGTCTAAAAAGGTAGGGTTGCCTGCGGCGGATCGAAAGTGGCACGGGCGTCCCGCCCGTGGGTTCGGAACATGGGCGGGACGCCCATGCCACGACGGACCAGATCGGAGACCTTTTTAGACGCCCTCTTAGAACTTAACCGTGAGACGCGTGTAGTAAAACGCGCCGCTATAGGGGAACGGATTGAATTCGCTGTAGCGGAAGATGCCGCCGGCGTCGGCGCCGAGGCGCTGGGCGTTGCTGCGGATGACCTCTTGCGGATAGACGTCAAAGAGGTTGTTCGCGCCGATGGAGACGGTGAACCGGTCGTTGATGCGGTAGCCGAGGTCGAGGTCGGTGATGATCTTGGCCTCGAAGGTGCCGATCACATCGACGTTGCCGGCGGCGGCCCCGAGCGTCTCGGTCGGCAGCGTGCGGAACTTCGAGGCGGCCGGGAAGAGCGCGACCTGGGCGGGCGCGAGATTCGTGAGCGCGACGGCCTCGTAGTCGCCGTAGCGGACGGCGCGGGCGAGGACGGACCAGCGACCGATGTCCCAGGTGGCGGAGGCCTGGAGGTTGTTGCGCGGCTGGCCGCGGGTGGCGCGGATGCGCTCGGTGATGTCGAAGAGCGGCGTGGTGATGCCGAGCGCGGCGACCGAGGGCGGCGTGGGGCGCACGCGGGTGAGCGTGGTGGTGTTGGAGTTGAAACCACCGGTGAGCGTGAGCTTGCCCGCGCCGGCGAGGTCGAGGCGCTGGCGGAGGGTGAGGTCCACGCCGCGAGTCTTGGTGTCGGCGGAGTTGGTGAAGAAGCGCGCGGATTCGACGCCGACGATGCCTTGCGAGGTGAGGTAGTTGAGGACGGCCGTGCCGGTGAACTGGCTGGAAAGGAAGATGCGGTTCTCGATTTCGATTTGATAGAAATCCGCCGTGGCCGTGAACCCGCCGCGTTCGTAGGTGAGGCCGCCGGTCCAGTTGACGGATTCTTCGGGCTTGAGCTTCGTGGCGCCGAGCGCGCGGGCGGCGGGATCGCCGACGGGGAAGAGCCGGGTGAGGACGAAGGTGTTGGTGTTGGCATCGGTGCGCGTGCCGGTGGAGGCGTAGTATTGCTGCTGGAGCGCGGGGGCGTGGAAGCCGCTGCTGACGGAGGCGCGGGCGGCGAGACCACCGGGCAAGGCCAGGCGGGCGGAGCCCTTGCCGTTAAAGGTCGTGCCGAAATCGCGGTAGTCTTCGAAGCGCGCGGCGGCGGATACGCGCAGGTTTTTCGTGAGGTCGTTCTCCGCGTCGGCGTAGAAGGCGTAGCTGTTGCGATCAACGTCCTGCTCGTCGCGCGGGCTGATGCCGCCGTTGCCCTGGGCGCCGATGGTGACGACGGAACCGGCGGCCGGACCGTCGAGGATGCGGACGCCGCCGGAAGTGTAGGACGCGGGCTCACCGGCGCGGGCGCGGTAGGTGTCGAAACGGAACTCGGCGCCGGTGGCGATCTTAACCGGGGCGGCGAGGCCGAGATCGAGACTGCGCTTCAGGTCGAGATTGGTGACCGCCTGCGAGGCTTCGAGAGTGCCGTTGTAGAAACGGGTGGGGCTGGCGGTGCCGAGGGTGGCGTTGACGGTGTTGCGGACGTAATACTTCAGGCGGTTGCCGCCGAATTCCTGGCTGAGGTCCCAGTCCCATTCCGTCGCCTTGCCGCGGAGACCGACGCCGAAGGAGGCGTTGGTGCTGTCGGTATCGACGTAGGGCAGAAAGCCATTGGGGAAAATCGCGCGGACGGTGTTGTTGTCGGCGGGGCGGCGGAAGGAGGCGTTGGAGCTGGCCTCGCTGAGGCCATAGCCGCCGAAGGCATAAAGCTCGAGGGCACCGGCGGGGCGGAGCGGCAGGGCGGCGTTGAAGAAGAAAGTCTGCTCGACGATATCGGCGTCGCCGTAGCGCCAGACGTTGCGGTTCACGGTGGCTTCGCGCGGGTCGAAGGTGATGCCGGCGGGCGGCGCGGAGATGCCGGAGCCGTAGGCGGCGGAGTTGGGCACGAGGGCACCGGTGGCGGTGTTGGTGCCAAAGTAGAACTGGCGGGTGTCGGGGAGCGAGCGGTCGGTGGCGTTGCGGTCGCGGTAGTAAAGCGTGCTGTGGAAATAGCCGCCGTCGCCGAGTTTCACGCCGGAGGAGAGCGAGGCTTCCCAAACATCGCCGTCGCCTTCCTTGGTGACGCCGTAGGTGCCGCTGGCGCCGGTGCCGAGGTCTTGGCGGAGGACGAGGTTGATCACACCGGCGATGGCATCGGAGCCGTATTGGGCGGAGGCACCGTCGCGGAGAACTTCGATGCGGCCGATGGCGGTGGAGGGAATGGCGTTGAGATCGGTGGAGACGGCGCCGCGACCGACCGTGCCGCCGGTGTTGACCCAGGCGGAGGTGTGGCGGCGCTTGCCGTTGACGAGGACGAGCGTCTGGTCAGGCGAGAGGCCGCGGAGGGTAGCACTGCGGATGTGGGTGTTGCCGTCGGGCGTGGTGGGGTGAGGATTGTTGAACGACGGAATCAGGGTCTGGAGAATTTTGGCGGTCTCGGTGTAGCCGCCCTGGCGGATCTCACGCTCGGTGATGACGTCGATGGGGACGGCGGATTCAGTGGCGGTGCGCTGGTTGAAGCGCGAGCCGATGGTGACGAAGGCATCGAGGGCGACGGGCTCGTCTTTGGCGGCGGGCGTCGCGACGGTCTGGGCCGACGCGGAAGCGGCAGCGAAGCTTAGCAGCACGAACGCGCGGGAAAGGCGCGATGGCGAAATGAAGGTGCGAAAACTCATGGTGGTAGTGTTAGGCGGATGACTAGACAGACGCCCAATGAGCACGTTTCGCGCCCCAGAAACGGGAGTGACGAACACGCGATGCGTGCGCAATTGGGATCGAGGAGAGTGCCCGTGAAGGCAGCGATCAATTCCAGTGGCCTGGTCAACATCGCAAGAAGTTGCTGGCGCACGGCTGCACCAGCAGTGGAAACATTCCGTTCCTATGTCAGGGTGCGGAAAAGCACAGCGGACAAAACGCGCCCCGCGCTCATGCGCGGGACGCGTGAACGATTACTTGGCGGCGCCGATGAGGTCGTCGACAGAGTCGCTCTCAACGTTGATGTCGGCGAACAACCACGACGAGAGGTAGCGCTCGGAGGCGGAGGGGATGATCACGACGATCTGCTTGCCCTTGTTCTCGGGACGCTTGGCGAGTTGCAGCGCGGACCACACGGCGGCGCCGGAGGAGATTCCGATCGGAATGCCGTCGAGTTGGTTGACCTGCTTCGAGACCGGACCGGAGTCGGCTTCTTTAACGCGGATGACTTCGTCGTAGATCTTGGTGTTGAGCACGCCGGGCACGAAGCCGGCGCCGATGCCCTGAAGTTTGTGCGGGCCGGGAGCGCCGCCGGAGAGGATGGGCGAGGAGTCGGGCTCGACGGCCACGATTTTGACGGACGGTTTGCGGGCTTTGAGCACTTCGCCGATGCCGGTGATGGTGCCGCCCGTGCCGATGCCCGCGACAAGGATGTCCACCTTGCCGTCGGTATCGCGCCAGATTTCTTCGGCGGTGGTCTTGCGGTGGATCTCCGGGTTCGAGGGATTGTTGAACTGCTGGAGGATGACGGCGCCGGGAATCTTGGCGGCGAGTTCCTCGGCCTTGGCGATGGCGCCCTTCATGCCCTTGGCGCCTTCGGTGAGGATGAGGCGCGCTCCCAGGACCTTAAGCAGCTTGCGGCGCTCAATGGTCATCGTCTCGGGCATGGTGAGAATCAGCTTCAGGCCCTTGGCGGCGGCGACGAAGGCGAGCGCGATGCCGGTGTTACCGGAGGTTGGCTCGATGAGGACGGTGTCCTTGGTGATCTTGCCGCTCTTGAGGGCGTCGTCGATCATGGCAAAGCCGATACGGTCCTTCACGCTGGAGAGCGGGTTGAAGAACTCGAGTTTGAGCAGGATTTCAGCCTGCGCGCCGTGGGCGGCCGCAGTGCGGTTGAGCCGCACGAGCGGGGTGTTGCCGATCGTTTCCGTGATGTCGTTGTGGATTTTGGCCATGGTGGGACTGGGTTGAGTTTTTAGTTTTAGGGAAAGGGGCCGTGATCAGATCGCGTAGTCGTGGTTGAAAGAGTGGGACTGACGCAGGCGGAGGTAAACGCGGTCGTTTACATTCAGCGCGAGGAGGACGAGTTCAGCGCGGGAAAGTTCCACCTCGACGAGCTCGCGGCCGGGGAGTTGTTCCACAGTGAGCCGCGCCTGCGGGCCGGCGGAGTGGATGGCGCGGACCTCGGCGACGAGACCGGAGGAACCGGGCACGTAGGGCGCGACCTCGATGTCGTGGGGGCGAACGTAGAGTTGGCCGTCGCGCACGAGCACCGGACCATGCGGACCGACTGCGGTGGCGAGCGCGGGGGCGCCGCCAAGGACATTTACGTTGCCGAGAAACTGATAGACGAACGGCGACGCGGGCCGGTCGTAAACTTCCTGCGGCGTGCCGACCTGCTCGACCTTGGCCTGATTCATGATGACGACCTCGTCGGCGATCTCGAGCGCCTCCTCCTGGTCGTGGGTGACGAAGAGCGTGGTAAGATGAATCTCCTCGTGGAAGCGACGCAGCCAGCGGCGCAAATCTTTGCGGACTTTCGCATCGAGCGCGCCGAAAGGTTCGTCGAGAAGAAGAACCTTGGGTTCCACCGCGAGCGCGCGGGCGAGCGCGACGCGTTGACGCTGACCGCCGGAAAGTTGGGTCGGAAAACGCGCGTCGAGGCCCTCGAGTTGCACGAGCTTGAGCAGCTTGTGGACGCGGTCGGCGATCTCGCTCGCCGGCGGGCGATCGCGGCGCGGGCGGACGTTGAGGCCGAAGGCAATGTTCTCGAACACCGTCATGTGACGGAAAAGCGCGTAGTGCTGGAAGACGAAGCCAACCTTGCGTTTGCCCGCAGGGACGTTCGTGACGTCTTCACCGTGAAAAGAGATTTGGCCGCTACCCGGATCGGCCTGGTCGAGGCCTGCGATGATACGGAGGAGCGTGGTCTTGCCCGAGCCGGAAGGACCAAGGAGCGCGACGAGTTTGCCGGCGGGCACGTTGAGATCGACGCCGCTAAGAGCGGTGAAGGTGCCGAAGGTTTTGCGGATGTTGGTAACGTGGACGCTCATCAGTGAAGCAGGCTTAGGTGGCGCGCGCCTGCGCGTGGCGCCATTCGACGATGGATTTGAGCACGAGGGTGACGAGGGCGAGCAAGGCGAGGAGCGACGCCACGGCGAAGGCGCCGACGAAGTTGTATTCGTTATAAAGAATTTCCACGTGCAACGGCATCGTGGTGGTCTCGCCTCGGATGTGACCGCTCACGACGGAGACCGCGCCGAATTCGCCCATGGCGCGGGCGTTGCAGAGGATGACGCCGTAGAGGAGGCCCCACTTGATGTTGGGCAGCGTGACGCGCCAGAAGGTTTGCCAGCCGTTCGCGCCGAGCGTGATCGCGGCGTATTCCTCCTCACTGCCCTGCGCCTGCATGAGCGGGATGAGTTCGCGGGCGACGAAGGGAAAGGTGACGAAGGTGGTCGCGAGCACGATGCCGGGCACGGCGAAGATGATTTTGTAATCGTGCTCAATCAGCCATGGGCCGAACCAACCCTGCGCGCCGAAGACGAGCACATAGATGAGACCGGAAATGACGGGCGAGACGGCGAACGGCAAATCGATGAGCGTGATGAGCAGGCTTTTTCCGCGGAAGGAATACTTGGCGATGCACCACGCCGCCGCGACGCCGAAGACGACGTTGGAGGGAACGGAAACAAGCGCGGCGATGAGCGTGAGTTTAACGGAGGCGAGAGCATCCGGGTCTTTGAAGGCTGCGAAGTAGGCGCCGAAGCCTTTGCGCAGAGCTTCGCCAAAGACGGCAGCGAGCGGGAGCACGAGGAAGCACGCGAGGAACACCAGCGCGACGCCGGTGAGTGTCCAACGCACCCAGCGCGGGTCCTGCGTGGCGCGTAGCGGCGCGCCCGAACGAGGGTGGACAGCGGCAAGGTTGGAAGTGACGGCGGCAGCCATTTAAGAGAGGGAAATGAAGACGGTGCGGTGGGGCGCGGGAATGTCCAAGCCGGGGTTCGTCATACGCGGTGGTGGCGACGGCTCCATTTTTGGAGGAGGTTAATCAGGAGTAGCAGCGCGAAGGAGGCGGTGAGCATCACTACGGCGATGGCCGTGGCGCCGCGGTAGTCGTATTGCTCGAGCTTCGTGATGATGAGAAGCGGCACGATCTCCGTGCGCATGGGCATGTTGCCCGAGATGAAAACGACCGAGCCGTATTCGCCGAGAGCTCGGGCAAAGGAGAGCGCGAAGCCCGTGAGCAACGCGGGAAATAGCTCGGGGAGGAGCACGCGGCTGATCGTCTGCCAGCGGTTCGCACCGAGGCTGGCGGAGGCCTCCTCGATCTCGGGTTCCAGTTCTTCGAGCACGGGTTGCAGCGTGCGCACGACGAACGGCAGGCCGATGAAGGTGAGCGCAACGAAAATGCCGAGTTCGGTGAACGCGACCTTGATGCCGTGCGGCTCCAGCCACTGGCCGAGCCAGCCGTTCTTCGCGTAGATCGCGGTGAGGGCGATGCCAGCGACAGCGGTCGGCAAGGCGAACGGGAGATCGACGAGCGCATCGACGATCCGTTTGCCGGGAAACGTGTAGCGCACGAGCACCCACGCGACGATGAGTCCGAAGAACGCGTTGACGGTGGCGGCGGCGAGCGACGCGAAGAAACTCAGGCGATACGCGGCCATCACGCGCGGCGAGGCCACGGCGGCGACGAACTCGGCCCACGACATGCCGGCGGTTTTCAGGAATGCAGCCGAGAGCGGGACGAGCACGATCAGGCCGAGATAGGCCAGCGTGAAGCCGAGCGAGAGGCCGAAGCCGGGGAGCACGGAGTGCTCTTTGCGAAGGAGGGACATCGACTATTTCCGGTTGTAGATCTGATCGAAGAGGCCGCCATCGGCGAAATGCTTTTTCTGCGCGGCATCCCAGCCGCCGGCAACTTCATCGACGGTGAAAAGAGAGAGAGGCCTAAAACGGTCGGGGTATTTCGCGAGCACGGCGGCATCGCGCGGGCGGAAATAATGCTTCGCCGCGAGCTCCTGCGCTTCCGTGCTGTAAAGGTAGTCGAGGTAGGCTTTGGCGACGGCTTCGGTGCCGTGCTTGCGCGTGACCTTATCGACCCACACGACGGGATTCTCGGCGAGGATGCTCGTCGTCGGGACAACCGACTCGAGTTTGTCGGCGCCGATTTCTTTGATCGTGAGGGCGACTTCGTTTTCGAACGTGAGGAGGACGTCACCGATGTCGCGCTGCGCGAAGGTCGTCGTCGCACCGCGACCGCCGGTGTCGAGCACAGGGACGTTGGCGAAAAGCGCAGTGACGAAGGCGCGGGCTTTCGTCTCATCGCCGCCGGGCTGGCGGAGCGCGTAACCCCACGCGGCGAGGTAGCTGTAGCGGCCGTTGCCGGAGGTTTTCGGATTCGGGATGATCACGGAAACGCCGGGTTTCACGAGATCGCTCCAATCGTGGATGCCCTTGGGGTTCCCTTTGCGAATAACGAAGAGGATCGTGGACGACGACGGCGAGCTGTTGCCCGGGAGGCGCTTCGCCCAGTCTTCGGGGATAAGTTTACCGATGGAGGCGAGCACATCGATATCGGGCGCGCCGTTCATCGTGACGACATCGGCGGCGAGGCCGTCGATCACGGCGCGGGCCTGCTTCGAGGAGCCGCCGTGCGACTGGTTGATGGTCACGTGCTCACCGGTCTTGGCTTTCCAGTAGGCGGCGAAGGCGGGGTTGTAGTCTTTGTAGAACTCGCGGGTGACGTCGTAGGAGACGTTGAGCAGCGTGACGTCGGTCGCCGAGACCTGAGTGGATCCTGCGACCAACGTGAGCGCGAGAAGTGCGGTGCGAAGGAGGGACATGAAGAGCAGGGCTTACTTCGCGTAGATCTGATCGAACACTCCGCCGTCGGCGAAGTGGGTCTTTTGGGCCTTGGCCCAGCCACCGAATTCGGCGTCGATTGTCACAAGGTCGAGCTTGGGGAACTTGTCGGCGTATTTCGCGACGGCTACGGCGGTGGTGGGGCGGTAGAAATTGCGGCCGGCGATTTCCTGCCCCTCATCCGAGTAGAGGTATTCGAGATAGGCTTTGGCGACCTCGGCGGTGCCTTTCTTTTTGGCGACCTTGTCCACGACAGAGACGGGGGGCTCGGCGAGGATGCTGATCGAGGGGACGACGATCTCATAGCCGTCGTTGGGAAACTCCTTCAGGGCGAAGAACGCCTCGTTTTCCCAAGCGAGCAGCACATCGCCGATGCCGCGCTGCACGAAAGTCGTGGTCGAGCCGCGCGCACCGCTGTCGAGCACGGGCACGTTTTTCAAGAGGCTGGCGACGAACTTCTGCGCACCGGCATCACTGCCGGCCTGGTGTTTGGCGTAGGCCCACGCGGCGAGGTAATTCCAACGCGCACCGCCGGAGGTTTTCGGATTGGGCGTGATCACGGAGACGCCGGGTTTCACGAGGTCACCCCAATCCTTGATGGCCCTGGGATTGCCCTTGCGGACGAGGAACACGATGGTGCTGGTGTAGGGCGAGGCGTTACGAGGAAGACGTTTTTGCCAGTCCTGCGGGATGAGTTTTGCGAACTCGTAGAGCGCGTCGATGTCGGCGGCGAGGGCGAGCGTGACAACATCGGCGGGGAGGCCGTCGATAACACTGCGCGCTTGTTTGCCGGAGCCTCCGTGGGACTGCTTGACGGTGACATCGTCGCCGGTCTTGGCCTTCCAGTGCGCGGCAAAGGCCCTGTTGAAATCAACGTAGAATTCGCGCGTGGGATCGTAGGAAACGTTGAGCAGTTCGATGGACTTGGCGGAGGCGAGCCCAGCGGAGAGCAGGGCGAGCAGAGCGAGGGAGAGAGTTTTCAGCTTCATGCCGGGAAAGAAATGAGGATGAGAGAGGAAAAGTGTTTTCGTTTTTTAGAACGCGAGTTGGAAACGCGTGATGAACGCCTTCTCATCCTGCCGCAGGATCTGCGTGGACGAGATGGCGGGAGCGGCGGCGTTGAAGCCGAAGTTCGTCTGGTAGTAGTCGATTTTGAAGGCGACGGACTTGCTGAGATACTACTTCAGGCCGACGCCGAAGGCGGTGGCTTCGTTGGCGTTGGTCGCCAGGGAGGCGAAGGTCGGGAACGCGGCGTCATCAACGGTCAAGTTCGCCACGCGGGCGGCGACTTCGAAGGCGCCCCAGGTGCCGGCGGGGAAGTCGAAGTTGGTGCGTGGCGTGACGCCGGTAGCGCTGGAATCTTCGCCGGTCAGCACGTAGGCGGCGGCGACCTGCCAGCCCTGGTTCTGCAGCTCGCTCTTAGGGCCGGTCACGCTGGGGCGGACGTTGACCGTGGAGACCACGTATTCGCCGAGCACGCCGAGGGAGCCGAGACGGTAATCGAACTGTGGCGAGACGCGCCAGTTCTGGCCGTCGGCGACGGTGCCGGCGGTGTAGCTGAAGAACGTCTGCTGGCCATCGGTGCGGTAAGCGGCAGTGCGGCCGGCGGTGGTTTTCTCACGGCCGAGGCTGGCGGAGAGGCCGAACGAAAGGCCTTGGAGAAAGGAGCCGGCGGCGTTCTTGAACGGCGTGGCGTAGAGGCGGGCGACGACGTCTTTCTCGTTATCGAAGTCGGTGTTGTTGGTGCTGCCGCCGTCGCCGAGGCCGCCGAAG
>JANXLP010000648.1 GCA_025355125.1 Opitutaceae bacterium
CCGCGGGATCACCCGTGGGCGAACCGCGCGGAGATCGAACACATCGAGCGCGGGGGCGGGCTGGTGGATCTGGATACGAAGGGAAAACCCGGGGCAGCGGGCGGCGTGCGCTGGTCGGTGATCGGCGAGCTGCTCGGCAACCGGATGCTCGTGGGAATTTATTTCGGGCAATACTGCATCACGACGCTCACGTGGTTTTTCCTCACGTGGTTTCCCATCTACCTCGTGAAGGAGCGGGGGATGTCGATTTTACAGGTGGGTTTTGTCGCGGCGCTGCCGGCGCTGTGCGGGTTTGGCGGCGGGATTTTGGGCGGGTGGTATTCGGACCGACTGTTGCGGCAGGGGCGTTCGCTGACGTTTGCGCGGAAGACGCCCATTGTCGTCGGCATGCTGCTTTCGGTGAGCATGGTCGGCTGCAACTACGTGAGCGCGCAGTGGGCGGTGATCACGCTGATGAGCCTGGCGTTTTTCGGCAAAGGCGTGGGCGCGCTGGGCTGGGCGGTGATTTCGGATACGTCGCCGAAGTCGGTCACGGGACTGTGCGGAGGGTTGTTCAATACGTTTGGCAATACGGCGGGCATCGTGACGCCCATCGCCATCGGCTACATTTTGAAGGCGACGGGCTCGTTTAACTGGGCGCTCGTTTATGTGAGCGCGCACGCGGCGCTGGCGGTGGCGAGCTACCTGCTCGTCGTCGGCGAGATCAAGCGCGTGGAGTTGAAGGCGGCCTGAGGGCCGGCGAGAGTGGGAATTTTTCTATGATGAATGCTGCGACCGCTCACGATACACCGAAGATTACCGCGATGCGCGTCGTGCCCGTGGCGGGGCATGACGGGATGTTGCTCAATCTGAGCGGGGCGCACGGGCCGTATTTCACGCGCAACGTCGTGTTGCTCACGGACAGCACCGGACGCACGGGCCTGGGCGAGGTGCCGGGCGGCGAAAAAATCCGGGTGACGTTGGAAGACGCACGCGAACTCGTGATCGGCCAACCGGTGAGCACGAGTGCGGAGGTGATCGAGACGGTGCGCACGCGCTTCGGCGACCGCGACGCGGGCGGGCGCGGTCAGCAGACGTTTGATCTGCGGACGACGATCCACGCGATGACGGCGATCGAGGCGGCGATGCTCGATCTGCACGGGCAGTTTTTAAACGTGCCGGTGGCGGCGCTGCTGGGCGAGGGGCTGCAACGCAGCGAGGTCGAGGTGCTCGGTTATCTTTTTTATGTCGGTGATCGCAAAAAGACGGATCTCCCGTATCGCAGCGAACCCGAGGCGCGCGACGACTGGCTGCGGCTGCGCCATGAGGAGGCGATGACGGTGGATGAGATCGTGCGGTTGGCCGAGGCGACACAGGCGCGCTACGGGTTCAATGATTTCAAGCTCAAGGGCGGGGTGTGTCGGGGTGAGGAGGAGATCGAGGCGGTGACGGCGCTCGCAGAGCGGTTTCCGCAAGCGCGCATCACGCTCGATCCGAATGGCGCGTGGTCGCTCGACGAAGCGGTGCGGTTGTGCGCGGGGAAACAAAAGGTGCTCGCCTATGCGGAAGACCCGTGTGGCGCGGAGAAGGGGTTTTCAGGGCGCGAGATCATGGCGGAGTTTCGCAAGGCGACGGGCCTGCCGACGGCGACGAATATGATCGCGACGGACTGGCGCGAACTCGGCCACGCGCTGGCGTTGGAGGCGGTGGATATTCCGCTGGCCGATCCGCATTTTTGGACGATGCAGGGCTCGGTGAAAGTGGCGCAGGTGTGCCGCGACCGTGGGCTCACGTGGGGTTCGCACTCCAACAACCATTTCGATATCTCGCTCGCGATGTTCACGCACGTGGCCGCGGCGGCGCCGGGCCGGGTGACGGCGATCGACACGCACTGGATCTGGCAGGACGGGCAACGGCTCACGCGCGAGCCGTTGGTGATTCGGGGAGGAAAATTGTCGGTGCCAGCGCGGCCGGGATTGGGAATCGAAGTCGATCTCGCGCAACTGGAGGCGGCGCATGAACTCTACCGCAAAGTCGGCGGCGGCGCGCGCGACGACACGGTGGCGATGCAGTATCTGATCCCCGGCTGGAAGTTTGATCCGAAGCGGCCGTGTTTGGTGCGGTGAGTTAGGGCGCGGTCATCGGGTCATTTTGTCAGACGAGAATTGCTCTATGGCCCGCGGCGCTCGGGCGCGGCAAGCATGGAGCCGTAGTTGCCGGGATCGGGTCCTCGCTTTAGATTTAGCATCCAAGGCGCGCCGTTTCCGGAAACGATTTCGAATTGGTTGAGCCCCTCTGCGTCGGCAGGATCATCAAAATAGGGAACGATCGCAAAAATGTTTACAGGCTGAACGTCGTTGTTTGCAAAGGCGTAGCGCGTTAACGCGCGCCTGAGCGGAACCTGATATTGACGTGCGGCGACCATTCGCAATGCGCTGAGCGCGTTGCGCTCACTCATCTCGTTGTCGAATTTCATTCGGAGGGTAGCTCTCAGCCAATCCTCGTCTTTGAGGAGACGCAGGTAAGGAACGCGATGATCGGGATTTTTCTCGAACAGCTGTTGCACATGTCTGACTCGGTCGATCCATGCCATGGTCATGGCTTGACGATCATTATTTTCACGAGTCGGCGCATCGGCGGGAGTGAGCGAAGAGAGCTGGCCTTCCGCTGCCGATAAATACTGCGCGGAGGCGATGAGATCGTGGCGTTGTGAAAGTAACTGTTGCTCGGCGAAACCGATGCGGTGGCTCAGGTCATTCAAACGGGCGTTCTTGTGGGCGAGTTCTCGTGCGCCCTGAAAGAGAATAACGCCCACAGGAATCATGAGCACTACGGTGGTGATAAGCAGGCGGTTCACGGCGTGGAGTTCTGGTTTCGGTAAAATTGACGCAGTAACCGACTGATTGCGGTCGGTGAGTCGCTGTGAATTGAACTACCGGTTGGTGGGGTTGAATGTGATGAAAGCGTGACCCGATTAGAACCCGCGCTGCTGTCTACTATGTTTTCGAAAGAAAAAGTGCCCATGCCTCCCAGAACCAAAATCTGGTCATACGAGGAGTCGGTGAGTGCTTTAAGGGCGATGAATTCGTTAGGACGTGCATTTGAGGGCAGCGGGGAAATCAGACCGCTGTTCACCATCGTATAGCGATCAAGCCAGCTTGGATCGGTCGGTGATTTAAAGTAAGGTAGCAGTTGGGAAACGTGATCGGGCAGACCTCCTTGGTGCTCCCTAACGAAGGCATTGAAAGCTGGCCCGAGTTTTTCACTAAAAAGAATAGAGGCCCGGCTCCTCAGTTCCGCGAGCGCACGACGTAAACCCGCGTCCGTCGCGAGGTGGGAATTGGAAGCCACGTCGAACCACGCTTCGTCAGGCACCAGTGCGAGTTCAGGAATTGTGGTTCCTCGCTGTTTCCAGTGGGTAAAAGGCCTTTCAGAGGCAGTTGCTAAAAGGCGAGCAAACGACCAACTGCCCCTATTTGCTGAAAAACAACCGGTTGCTGATTCGTTCTTCGTTGCGACTGCTGCCGACTCGGACATCTACCCACTGAAAACAGCGAAGAACCAGATTTCTCTTCTATCGGATACAGCATGATCACGGATCGTCCTATTCCCAATTTCGGTCTATTCACGATTGCGAAATAGGACCTGATAGGGGCTCTGAAACCGGGTCAAACTTTGCACTTTGTCCTCGCCGATTCACGGCTGACTCGGCCGCCCCTCCCACCCATCTGATTCCGCCTTTGTAACCGCGAGCGCCAGCGAGCGGAGAGTTCGCCTCCAAGCCCCGGAATTTTATCCACAAAAAGCACAAAAAATCTCGCCGGCTCCGGCCCAGTCTCCATCGCGCCTACAGGCGCAACGCACCCGCCGCCGCAGCCAGAATCCCTTAGTGTTTTCTGTGGCAAAAAAATCCGGCACTTTCCTTTCGCAGAGCCCCTTTGATTGGCACCGCGTAACCCCCCATCCACCGTCACACGGGCCACGATAGAGCGTCCGTCTGATGCGCGCATCTCGATAATTGACCCGGTAACACCGAACGGACCGGAAGGTCCGTTCTCCTGCCCGCAGCCCAAAAGCGGGCCGACCTTTGCGGGAAATCCATCTTCGCGGCCGCTCATTCGCGAGCGCTCACGGTCCGGTTCTTTTCAGCGCCTCCGCCAAAGGCAACACCGTCACCTCCTCGCCCAGCATATACACGCGGTCGCCGGGATAGACGACCCACAGCTCGTCCAGCTTGAGATCGGCGCGGGCGATGTGCATCGAGCGCGGCATCGCAGGGGCGTCGGCCCGTTTCACCTCGACCCCAATCCGCCGCCCGCCGCGGACCATCAGTAAATCCAGTTCGCTCCCGCTGTGCACCGCGTAGAAATAAACCTCGTCCGGCCCCAGCGCCCGCAGCAGTTCCTCAATCACGAATCCTTCCCACGACGCGCCCAACTTGGGATGCGTGCGCAATTCGGCGGCGTTGCGGAGGCCGAGCAGCGTGTGCAACAGCCCGGAGTCGCGCAGATAAATCTTGGGGCTCTTCACCACGCGTTTGCCCAGATTCGTGTGCCAGGGCAAGAGGCGGCGCACCATGTAGGTCTGCTCCAACGCGTCGAGGTATGCGCGCACCGTGTTGGGGGCCACGCCCAGCGAGGCGGCCAGTTCGCTGCCGTTCCAGATCTGGCCGTGATAGTGCGCGATCATCGTCCACAACCGCCCCATCAGCGCCGGCGAAAGTCCGAATCCGAGCAGGGCAAGATCGCGCTCTAGAAAAGTCCGCGTAAAATTTTTGCGCCACGCCACACTGTCCTCGTCGCTTTCCGCCAAAAACGAACGCGGAAACCCGCCGCGCCACCACAGGCGTTCCTGGTCTTCGGCCGGCACCTCACCCAGATCGAGCCCCCTCATCTCGATGATCTCAACCCGACCCGCCAACGACTCCGCCGCCTGCCGCGAAAGCTCCGGCGAAGCGCTGCCCAAAAGCAAAAAAGTCGCCGGTCGTCCCGGCCGGTCCGCCAGCACCCGCAACACCGGAAACAGACCCGGCTGACGCTGTGCCTCGTCGATCACCACCAAGCCGCGCAGATCGCGGAGCGCCACCGCCGGGTTCTCCAACAACGCCGCCACCGCCGGATCTTCCAGATCGAAATAGCCGGGATTTTCCGCCCCGAGAAACTGCCGCGCCAGCGTGGTTTTACCGCACTGCCGCGGGCCGAGCAGCGAGACCACCGGACTGCGCTTCAAAGCCCGCTCCATCTCCTCAAAGTAGCGCATTCGCGTAACCACACATGAAATCTGGCAACACCATTGCCGATTTTCAAGTTAATACCTTAAATCGATACCAGCCAAATTTTAGCCAGCGCAAAATCACAGGAAAAGACCTCAAATCCCGCCATTTACCCATTTTTTCCGCCTAAAAAGTGGCCTAAAAACGGATCAAACTTTGCACTCGCCGATTCGCAGCGGACTCGGCCGTCGCTCCCACCCATCTGATTCCGCCCCCGTAGCCGCGAGCGCCCGCGAGTGGAGAGTTGCCCGCAAACCCCGGAATTTTAGCCACAAAAAGCACAAGGAATCTCTCCGGCTCCGGCCCAGTCTCCAGCGCGTCTATAGGCGCAACGCACACGCCGCCGCAGCCAGAATCCCTTTGTGGTTTTTGCGGCAAAAAATCCGCCGCCTCTCCTCCGCGGCGCGCCCTTGATCGGCCCCGCGTAACCCCCCGGGCACCGTCACCCAAACGTTACCCCACCCCACGTGCATTTCCCCGGCGAGTCGGTTTACTTTCGTCGCATGATTCTCGCCCGCCTCCCCTCCTTCCTCCTCGCCGCCCTCGCGCTCGTCCCCGCCGCGCTCTCCGCCGCCACCGCCGTCGTGCGCGGTCCCTATCTCCAAAGCGCCACGCCCACCAGCCTCGTCATCCGCTGGCGCACCGACAACGCCGACGCCTCCTACGTCCGCCACGGTCTCGCCAAGGATCAGCTCACCCTCACCGCCAAAGCCGAGGGCATCACCACCGAGCACGTCGTCCAGCTCAACGGCCTCACGCCCGGCACCCAATATTTCTACTCTGTCGGCGGCGCCCCCGAAAAACCCAACGCCGATGGCGACGACAAGCCGCTAAAGTCGCCCATCTACGCCTTCACCACGCCCCCGCCCGTCGGACCCGCGAAGGCCACGCGGGTCTGGGTCCTCGGCGACCCCGGCACCAAGAACGCCGCGCAACTCGCCGTCCGCGACGCCTACACCAAATTCGCCGCCAATCGCCCCGCCGATCTCTGGCTCATGCTTGGCGACAACGCCTACCCCGACGGCACCGATTACGATTACCAAAAAGCCGTCTTTGAAATCTACCCCGAGACGCTCCGCACGATTCCCCTCTGGCCCGCCCTCGGCAACCACGACGGCCATAGTGCTAATTCCGATACCCAGTCCGGCCCCTACTACGATATGTTCACGCTCCCCACGCGCGGCCAGGCCGGCGGCGTTCCCTCCGGCACCGAGGCCTACTACGCCTTCGACTACGCCAACATCCACTTCATCTGCCTCGATTCCCACCACACCGAGCGCACGCCCGACGGCGCCATGATGCAGTGGCTCAAGGCCGACCTCGCCGCCACCACCCGCGAGTGGATCGTCGCCTTTTTCCATCACCCCACCTACACGAAAGGCACCCACGATTCCGACCGCGAGCGCCAGCTCATCGAGATGCGCCAGAACTTCCTCCCCGTCCTCGAAGCCGGCGGCGTCGATCTCGTCCTCACCGGCCACTCGCACGTCTATGAACGCTCGTTTCTCCTCGACGGCCACTACGGCCAAAACGAAACCTTCGACGCCACCGCCCACGTGAAGCAACCCGGCGACGGCCGCGCCGACGGCACCGGCGTCTATCGCAAACCCCGCGGCCGCGTCGCCCACGCCGGCGAAGTCAGCGTCGTCACCGGCAGCGCCGGCCACGCGAGCAACAAACCCGTCCCACTCAACCAACGCGCCATGTGGATCTCCCTCAACGAAGCCGGCTCCACCATCCTCGACATCGACGGCCTCAAGCTAGACTTCACCTTCCTCAACGAAAAAGGCGAGAAGCGCGACTGGTTCACCATCGAGAAACAGTGAAGGTAGCGCGGGTTATCCCTAAGAGGGCGTCTAAAAAGGTAGGGTTGCCTGCGGCGGATCGAAAGTGGCACGGGCGTCCCGCCCGTGGGTTCGGAACATGGGCGGGGCGCCCATGCCACGACGGACCAGATCGGAGACCTTTTTAGACGCCCTCTAAGGAAGCGCTGAACAATTCGGCATGAAATTTCCCCTAATCGCGTAGCCGCCGATTCCTTGAAGGAACTGGGCGAGGGAAGTCGAATATTCGCTCACAGGCACCTTTGATTTTTCTACTTTCTAGAACCTGCGAATTAATCAGCGCTTCCCTAACCCGCCGGTTGAGCCCCGAAAGATACGTCAAGCCGAGCCGTAGCGGCGCGTTAGGGATAACGCGCCCTACCCTCCGTCCTTTCGTGTCTTTGGTGTATTTCGTGGCGACCCTTCCGCCGGTCCGTCGTCCTCTCCCCACACCGCGATGAAACTGCTCCGCATCCTCCCCACTCTTTTCACGCTCGCAATCATCGCCCTCGCCCCGCCCACCCGCGCCCAGCTCACCTCCGCCGCCGCAGGCGAGATCAAGCCCACCGTCACCGCCGCGATGGGCGACGTCGGCGGGAGACTCTTCGGCCAAAAACCCGATCCCGCCAAAACCCGCCGCTACTACGTCGCCGCCGAATCCGAGCTTTGGGATTTCGCCCCTTCCGGCCGTGACGAGATCTGCGGCGGGCCTCTGCCCCCGCCCGTAGTCGCCGCGCGCAAAAACGGCAAACTCCGCTACGTCCAATACACCGATGCTAACTTCACCGCGCGCGTCATCGCCCCGCCGAGCCTCGGCATTCTTGGGCCTGTCCTGCGCGGCGTCGTCGGCGACTACCTCGCCGTCACCTTCCTCAATCGCACGTCGCAGCCGCTCTCGATGCACCCGCACGGCGTCCACTACGACAAAGACAACGAGGGCTCCTACTATCGCCCCGGTCCCGGCCTCGGTTCCGCCGTCGGCCCGAGCGCGACGTTCACCTACGTCTGGCAACTCGACGCCTCCTCCGGCCCCGCGCCCGACGAACCGAGTTCCAAAGGCTGGCTCTACCACAGCCATGTCGCCGGCGACACCGAGACCAACCTCGGCCTCATCGGCGCCATCATCGTCACCGATCCCGCTCGCGCCCGCCCCGACGGCACGCCGCGCGACATCGACCGGGAGTTCGCCACCCTCTTCATGATCTTCGACGAGAGCGGCCTCGACGATGCCGCCATCGAAGCCGCCGAATACGCCAACCTCCCCGGCGCCGCCTCCGCCCCGCTCACGTTTTCCGAAATGCAACAAACCCTCGAGCAAGGCGCCCGCGCCTCCATCAACGGCCGCATCTTTGGCAACCTCCCCGGCCTCGAGATGAACGAGGGCGAGCGCACCCGCTGGTATCTTTTCTCTCTCGGCTCCGAGCGCGATTTCCACACCGCTCACTGGCACGGCCTGCGCGTCGTCGAAGAGGGCCGCCGCCGCACCGATGTCGTCGAACTCCTCCCCGCCACCATGAAAGTCGCCGATCTCGTCGCCGACAACCCCGGCACCTGGCTCTTCCACTGCCACGTCGCCGACCACATGCGTGAGGGCATGTTCACGCGCCTCACCGTCCACGCGCGCGACACCGTCGGCACCGATCGCTCGCCCGCCCACGCGTTCCTCGGCCTGCCCGCCGCCGCCCGCTCCGTGCGCCTCGACCGCGCCGAGGCCACCGCCGATACACTCACGCTCACCGGCGCCGCCACCGTTTACGAAGGCTTCGCCGTCTTCAACCAACCCATCCGCATCACCCTCGGCGAGACCTCCATCCTCTTCCGCCCTGATGCGCGCGGTCGCGCCGAGAAACCCGAAGGCACGCTCGTCATCACCAACGCCGGCGACACCGGCGTGATCCGCACCGGCCTCCTCGAATTCGAACTCGAGCTGCGCGGCCCCGCCTGGCACACCGCGCTCCCACCCGCCGGCCAGCCCGCGACCGTCACACTCGATCTGGGCAAAGCCCATCACGTCATCACCGCCACCTTCGCCCCGCCCGCGAAGTAACGGCGCATAAACTTTACACCCGCGATTTGCGCGCCCGGCCTACCCGGGCAGGCTTTGTGCTGTAACTCCCCAGGCGCCCGATCGGGCAGCTTTCAACCTTCACCTCTCACCTTTCAACTCCCCAAAAAAATGCCCGCCATCGTCATCTCCCTGCTCAACATGAAAGGCGGCGTCGGCAAGACGACCGTCGCCGTCAATCTCGCCGCCTACCTCGCCCGCGACCACGGCAAGAAAGTCCTCCTCGTCGATCTCGATCCGCAGACCAATGCCTCCCTCTCTCTCATGCCCGAAAAAGCCTGGGCCGCTTGGGCCGCCGAGCACGGCACGATGGCCGACATTTTTGAAGTCGCCGGTGATGGCAAACGCTCCAAATCCGACGACCTCCACAAGTTCAAGGATTGCATCATTCACGACGTCGTCCCCGAAATCCCCGGCCTCGATCTCATCCCGAGCCATCTCAAGCTGACCTTCCTCGACCTCGATCTCGCCGCCCGCCCCGGCCGCGAACGCATCCTCAGCCGCAAGCTCGACAAGGTCCTTAACGACTACGACGTGATCCTCTGCGACTGCCCGCCCAACCTCCAGACCGCCACGCAGAACGCCCTCTACGCGAGCGACTATTTCCTCGTGCCGATGCAGCCCGATTACCTCTCGTCCGTCGGCCTAGGACTGCTGCTCGACCGCCTCGATTATCTGAAGTCCGAGCTGGAATTTAAGATCAAGTGCCTCGGCGTCGTCTTCACCCGCGTGCGCGGCCACGTGACGTTTCACCAGGAAACGATGGCCCGCCTCCCGGGCGAAAAGGCGTTCAAGAAATTGCATTTCTTCAAGACCGTGATCCCGGAAAACATCGCCATCAGCGAGGCCCCCATGAGCGCCAAACCCATCGCGCTCTACGACGGCAGCGCCCCCGGCGCCGAAGCCTTCAAAGCCCTCGCCAAGGAAGTCACCGGCCGGCTCTGAGCCGGTGCCTGAAACTGCGGGGATCGAGGTAGGGCGGGTTATCCCTAACCCGCCGCTTCGGCTCAGTCGCCGGTGCGACGACGACCCACCGGCTCGTTGGGGATAACGCGCCCTACCCGCCGACCCCTCGCCTTGAGCTCGGCCAGCCCCGCTCCGAAGTAGGGCGGGGTCTCTGACCCGCCCTTCTGAACCTGCGACGTCACCATGGTCAGGTCGGAGACCTGCCCAACTTTAAGCCGGGAAATGCCGTCGAAACCTGTGGGAGCGAGCTTGCTCGCGAC
>JANXLP010000673.1 GCA_025355125.1 Opitutaceae bacterium
GCGGGGGGGGGCGAAAGGCAGCGGGGTTCGGCGACCCCGACCTACAGGGTTCAATCCGGTCCGGTTGCATTTCGGGCGCTGGCTCGCAGCTTCATCGGACCACTCACCTCCCATCCACTATGCATCACACGCCACTCTTCACGCCGGTTAAACTCGGCGCACTCGAACTCCCCAACCGTATCGTCATGTCCGCGCTCACGCGCTGTCGCGCGGATGCCGACCATGTGCCGACCGACCTCATGGTCGAATACTACACCCAGCGGGCCAGCGCCGGCTTGATCCTCACCGAGGCGACGATGGTCATGGCGGGCAACTCGGCGTTTGGCGGGCGGGAGCCGGGGATTTACTCCGACGCGCAGGTCGCCGCGTGGAAGAAAGTGACGGACAGCGTGCATGCAAAGGGCGGGAAAATCTTCTGCCAGATCTGGCATGGTGGACGGGCGTGTCACTCGCTGTTGAACAATGGCGCGCAGCCCGTCGCGCCGAGTCCGTTGCGCATCACGAACGACGAGACCCACACGCCGCAGGGCAAGAAGCCCTACGAGGTGCCGCGCGTGCTGGGCGACGACGAGTTGCCGGGCATCGTGGCGGGCTTCCGCCAGGCGGCCGAAAATGCCAAGCGCGCCGGCTTCGACGGGGTGGAAGTGCACGGAGCCAACGGCTACCTGCTAGACGAATTTTTGCGCGACGGCAGCAACGTGCGCACGGGCGCTTACGGTGGTTCCATCGTGAACCGGGCCCGCCTGCTGCTCGAGGTGGTGGATGCCGCCATCGCCGTGTGGGGGGCGGGCCGCGTGGGCGTCCGCATCTCGCCGCTCAACAGCTACAATGACATGAAGGACAGTGACCCTCTGGCGCTGACCGCCTACGTCGCCGCGGAGCTGAACCGGCGTGGCGTCGCGTTTCTCGATCTGATGCGCGGAGATTTCTTCGGCGTGCAAAAAGGCGATGTCGTCTCGGTGGCGCGGCGTGAGTTCAAGGGCGCGCTCCTGTGCGGCATGGGCTACACGCCCGCGGAAGGTGAACAGGCGGTCACCGCAGGGACGGCGGCGGCGATTGTTTTTGGGCATCACTACGTCAGCAACCCGGACCTCGTGGCGCGCGTGCAAGCGGGCGTCGCCTTGGTCGAGCCGGATGGGAGCACGTTTTACAGTCAGGACGCGCACGGCTACACGGACTATCCCACAATGGCGCGGGCGTGAGGGATCTTCCGCGAGGTGGGGCCCGCTCTCCGAGCGGGCCTTCTTTTTGGTCCGAGGAGAAGCGACGGTGGAACCCAGGCCGCTTGCGGAGAAGCGGCCCCACCTTCGGAATCAGAGCGCGCGGAGGGGGAGTCCGCTGTCGTTGGCGATTTCGATTTTCCAACCGGCGGGCGTTTTGAGGCTGTAGTCGAGACGGCCGTCTTGGCGCGTCCATTCGAGTTCGATGAAGCCGTCGGGTGTCGGCACGCGGCCGCGGCAGGAATCGAGTTTTAGAGCGGAGAAGCCGACGGTGACGCGCTAGGCGGGGAGGTCCACGGTGCGGAGGCCGAGGACGTCGCGCAGGAGCACGTGGGCGGCGTGCGAGGCGAAGCCGTGGTTGCAGCTCGCGGAGGGGCTGTCGTTTTCCCAGAGCGTGCCGGTGCGCTCGGCTTGGAGGAGCCAGGTGTCGCCGGCCTCGTCGAGGATCTGCTGGCGACGGCCTTCGCGCGCGAGGAGTTCGAAACGGAGCAGATTGCCGACGAAGGCGTTGGCGGGCCAGACCTCGGGCCACGCCTTGGTCGCTTTGCGGTGCGGGCCGAACTCGGTGGTGAGGCGCGACCAGAGCTGCGGGTGCGAGGCGGACGTCGCGACCTCGAACTAGAACGCGAAGTATTGGCAGACCTCGCTGCGGTTGCGCGTGACCTGGAGCTGGCCGTCGCGGCGGAGGGCGTTGTCCACGAAGAATTCGCCGTCGAAGGATTGTTTGCGGATCACGTCGCGGATTTTTTCGGCCTTGGTGGCGAGCGCGGGTTCGTCGTAGAGGCGGGCCATGGCGGCAAGGGCGCTCGCGTAGAGCATGTTGCTCGGGTAGCTCACGTCCTGCGTGAATTTGTTGGCCTGCGACCACTCGACGAAGACCCAGGATTTCAGTTTCTCGAGGAGGCCGTCAGAGTTTTCGTAGGGCTTAAAATAATCGAGCAGCGCGTGGAGGCGCGGGCGGAAGGCGGCGACGGTGGCGCGGTCGCCGGAGCGCTTCGCGTATTCTTCGAGCTGGAGCACGAACCACAGCGACCAGTTCGGAATGTAGATGCCGTCATCGTGGTCGGCGGGATAACACATCGGCAACATGCCGGACGGGAGGTGGGCGAATTTCTCGGGCAGGAGATAATTTTTGAGGAAGTTTTTCTCCACGACGTGCGTGCCGCTGAGGTCTTGGGCCACGCGGGCGGCGAAGAGACTGTCGCAGAGCCAGCCGGCGCGCTCGCGGGACGGGCAATTCATGAAGAGGTCGACGGCGTTTTGGGAGAACGTCTCCTGCGCGGCGGTGAAGATGCGGTCGAGGCGCGGATCGGCGCTGGCGAACTGCGCGCGCCACGCGTCGGGATTCGTAAATTCACGGAGGGTGATTTGGGAAGCGGAGCAATCGCCCGCGAGCACGATGAGTTTGAGGTAGCGGAAGGTGTAGGGCTCGAAGGACTCGAGGTCGTAGGTGCCGGGCGCGAACTCGTAGGCGACTATGTTGACGGTGTCGTTGCGCTTAAAATTCACGTCACCGTCCACGAGGATTTCATCGAAGGTGAAGAAGAGGCGGGTGGCTTTGCGGACCTCGAGGTGCGCGCCAATGAAGCCGGTGCGATTGACGCCGAGATCGAAGGTGGACCAGGAGTTGACGGCGAGCGTGACGGGCGCGCCGGTGTAGGCGGTGGCGGGCACGGGTGCGGAGGGGAGCGTGCGCACGGACTGCAACTCGATGCTCGGGATCGTGGTGAGATCGGCCGCGAGGTAGCCGGCCATCGTGGGGCCGACCTTGGTGAGCGAGCGGTCCTTCCAGATTTTCTCGGGGGGCGAGACGATTTCCACCGCGCCGACGCCGAGCTGGCGGACGGGGGATTTTAGCTCGAAGCGTGAGTAGGGGACGCCGCGCGCGAGGAGGGTTTTCGTCGGCTGCACGGCGAGTTCAGGCGTGGTGGTGGTGGTGGTGACGATCGTGCGCCAGGCGTCCCAGCCGGGCGTGAGGCGCCACACTTCGGAGAACGGACGCTGAAAACTGTAGCGCTGGGTTTTCGTGACGCGGTCGTCGACGACGTGAGCGGCGAAAGCGCGGCCGGCGCCGGCGGTGGAGGCGAGCACTTTGGGGTCGGCTACGATCTCGGCTTGGAGGAACGACGGCTGGTTGAGCAGGTAGTAGCTGTTGGCGTTGTAGCCGGCGACTTCGATGGCGATCACGTTGTCGCCCGCGTGTAGCAGTGGGGTGATATCAAGTTCATCTAGGCGATAGAACCCGTGGGCCGCGCGGGCGGGGCCGTGGCCGGCAAACTGGCCGTTCACGAAAATGCGGTAGAGGATGACGCCGGTGAGGCGCAGTGTGACGGTAGCGGAGGCGGGTTTTGGGACGGTGGCGGAGAAGCCGACGGTGAGGTTCATCTCGCGCTCGCGGCCTTCGAGCCAGACGGGTTTGGCCGAGCGAAAGGTGGGTGCGGCGTCGGGCGCGGCGAGCGCGTGGGGCGTGGAGGCGAAGGTGGCGAAACCTAGGATCAGGGCGAGCGTGAGCCGGAGTGCGTGGGCGAAAGAAATCACGGGATAAAAGGGGGCAGGTCGGCATTCACGATTCAAGGGTGTTGCCCATAATTACTCAGCGGGCTTCCACGAGGTAGAGGGATACTTAACCCGCCGTTTCATCTGCGAGTCACGGCACAGCGACGTCTAGTCGACGGGTTAAGGATAACCCGCCCTACCTTTTCGACGCCTGCGGCGGCTTTCTCGGCGATTACGAGCTTTGACAGCGGGTGCGGCGCTTTGAACCCTAGGAACATCGCTGGAGTTGGCATGACCGTATGCCGTTATGCTCCGCATATCCTTCACCAAAATGAACCTGAGCCTTCTCCTCACCTCTCGTCACTGGCTGCGCGTGCTGTGCTTGGCTTCAATGCTGGCAACGGCACCGGTCTTCGCTGCGGATGCGCCCACAGTCCCGGCCGATGCCGCCGCCACGAACCGTGCCGCGGGCGGCGACAAGGATGCGATCGTCGCGACCACGCCGATGAAAATCGAGGTGGGCGATGGTGCCGGCGCAGCCGGGCAATTGCTCTTGGCCCCAGAAGTGATCAGTCCCGATACGCGCTCGGACCTTATCTACACGATCACAGACCAGCCGTTGCATGGGCGCGTCGGATTGTCGGGAGGCGTCGATGAAGATTTCTTTAAAAACTACACCGCGCGTCTCGGCTATTTTGCGTATCGACCCACGGAAGGTTATGCGGGCGAAGACGCGTTTGCCTATACCGTGCGCAATGAAACGTCCGGCCGCGTTTTCAAGAATACGGTTGTAATCACCGTGACGCCCCCGCCGGCGGTTTTGATGGGAAAGTTCGAGGTCGGCGCCAGCCGCGAAAACGCCACGAACAATGTGCGCGCCGTCGTGCTCACGACGCGTCCGAATTCCCCGGTCACGCAAAAGGTGCCGAACCACGAAGATTTCATGAACCCGACCGACCGCGCGGTGATCGTTGCGGCGAAGGTCGCCTACGTGCTGGACGATAGAGCGAAACCGCAGAACGGCACCGCCCGGCTTGATCGCGCCACGGGTCAGCTCACTTATGCGCCCAATCCGGGCTTCATCGGCGAGGACCGTTTTAAATATTACACGGCCGACGAAAACAACCCGTCTCTCGGCGTGGAAAATACCGTCACGGTCAGCGTCGAGCCCCTCCGCAATGTGAAGCACGTGACGGTGGATCGCTCCCGCAGCCGGGAGGTGGACCTCGTGTTCGTCATCAATAATTCGCCCTCGATGGCCGCGCACCAGAACCAGATCGCGGCGAACCTGAAGCGCTTTCGCGAACTCTTCGACGCGCGCGATCTCGACTATCGGATCGGGGTGCTCACGACCGATTTCGTGAATGCGGTCGCGACCCGTCGAGCCGACGATCAGCCCTATTTCAAGGAAGTCCGCTCTGCGGCAATCGACCCCGCCGGCAACCCGGTGCTCGATAGCCGCGGCCGCCCCAAGCAAGTGACCAAGCGGGTCGCGAGCAACGGCGCGCTCGTGACGCTCCCGGCGCTGGCCCAGCCTTGGATCACGCCGAAAACACCCGACAGCGTGTTCGCCGAACTCGTGAAGGTCGGCACCAACGGTGACAGCAACCGCACGGCGTTCACCTCGGTGTATAATTTCGTCGCGGGTTTTTATAACAAGCAGCACGCGCTCCTGCGGCCCGACGCGGCCACCATCGTGGTGTTCTTCATGGACGAAGAGGAGACGCGCATGGCCACTTGGAAAGTGCAGTCCGACGGCGGCCGCGCGGCCGAATGGATCGAAGACGGAAAACTCCCCGACCTGCTCAACCAGTTTAACGCGCGCAACCCGAAGGAGCGTCAAACGCTCGACGGCTATATCAACACCTGGGTTTTGCGGCCCTTCATCATCGTGAAAGGCAACAAGCGCGGAAAGCTCGAGATGCACGCGGTGGTGTCACCGGACAACGTTTCGCACCGGCGCGCGGCGGAGCTCACCGGCGGCACGGTGCTGAACATCGAATCTGATTTCTCCGCTCCGCTGGCCGCGCTGGGTGACCGCATCGCCGACACAGTCGCCGTGGCGCTCGAGCCGGTCGGTGCGGCCGCGACATTTTATCAAAAAAGCCTGCGCGTGCTGGTCGATGGCCAGGAAGTGAAAGCTGATCCGCAGAACGGTTGGGTCTACGATGCGCTCACGCATAGCATCCGCTTCCAAGGCGCTGCGAAGAAGCAGGCGTTTCTCGCGAAGATCGACATCACCTATGAGGAGCACATGTGACGCGGCGCGGAGCGCCGCGAAGTTGAGAGTTGAAGGTTGAAAGACCGAAGGCGGCGCGGCGGGGTATTGGCAAGTTGAGGGATTGGCCGCAAAGCGGATCGAGGGTGGGAAGGTGGGAGCGAGCTTGCTCGCGACGTTCGATGCGGA
>JANXLP010000687.1 GCA_025355125.1 Opitutaceae bacterium
CGCTACGCCCGAGCAAAACGCTCAACGACATCCTCGCGACCATCTAACATCTGCCGCTCTTGGCTCTCTCATCCCGCCGCGCTTGTCGCCGGCGGGATTTTTTTTGCACCGCCGCGGCTGCGGGCCAACACCCGATGGCTTCATCGGATTGGCACGACCGATGCAAAGTGGCTTCGGTCGCAGGCGGCTACGGAAAAATATATCATCGCCGCGTCCGGACTCGGCACCTTCGTTCGTTGAGAAAGTGTCAGCCCACTCCGCCGTCAATCCACCTCATCCTCCTCATCCCAAACCCACCATGGCTCGCGTCTCCACTTGGTTTCACTTCGCCGGTAATGCCGAGGAAGCCTTCCTCTTCTACAAATCCGTTTTCCAAACCGAATTCGTCGGCCCCATCAAACGCTTCGGCGATCTGCCGACGGCCCCCGGCCAGTCGCCGCTGTCGGCTGAAGAGGCCAAAATGGTCATGAAGATCGCGCTCCCGATCCTCGGCGGCCACGTGATCATTGGCAACGATGCCCCCGCCCATCTGGGGCAGCGCATCCAGGGCAACAATGTCACCATAAACCTAGAGACCGACACCCGCGCCGAGACCGAGCGGCTTTTTGCCGCCCTGAAAGTCGGTGGCACAGTCGAGCATGAGCCGACCGAAATGCCGTGGGGCGGCTGCTGGGCCAGCCTCATTGATCGCTACGGTAACGAGTGGATGTTCAGTTGCGACGCGAAGTAAGCGGCGTCCCCTCCAGCCGCGGAGCACTCACGCACTACGGCTATCAAATAACTCATGCAATTTCTGGTCACCATCCACCGCCCCGACGACTACGACCCGTCCGTCGAGGACGCCGCAATGGGCCACGCGATTGATGCACTCAACGCCGAGATGGTCGACGCCGGCATCCGGGTTTTCGTCGGTGGCCTGCAGTCGCCCAACCGCGCCCGTTCCCTACGGCCGCAACCCGATGGCGCAGTGCTCCTCACCGACGGCCCCTACCTTCAAACCAACGAGCACGTGGGCGGTTTGTGGGTGCTCGAAGCCGCGAACCTAGACGAGGCGCTGGCGTGGGGTCGCAAGGCCGCGGTCGCCTGTCGGGCCCCTGTCGAGGTGCGCCCGTTGCACTCGATGCTGTAAATAACCACGGTCCCATCCGTTTCAGAGCTGGCCGTTGCCGTTCTCTTTCTTCGCCTACACGTCAACAATCGAGGCATCCCACTTGGACTGCGGCCGGGCGTTGTGGCAGTCGGGACAGGCGGTAAGCGCGAGTCCCGTCTGGCAGTGCGGGCAGACTGCCGCCGTGGCGAACGGATCAAACGTGCCATTGCACGCCGGGCATACCCAGTAATTACCGATCGGCGGCGCCGCATGGCAGACCGGACACTTGAAGCCCGGCCGGCGCGGCAGTTGTTCGACCTTTCGCAGCGCCCCTGCCTGCTGGTAACTTCGCCAGCATTGCGAAAGCAGAAAAAACGCGAGCACTCCCGTCCAAATCGACTCCCACCAAAACGCCAACGCCACAAGCCCCGCTCCGCCGATCAATCCGACGATCGTCGCCGTCTTCAGACTCCGCGCCCGCCCCAGCGGATACCACAGCAGTGACCGCAGGATTTGCCCGCCGTCGAGGGGATAAACCGGGAGCAGGTTGAACACGAGAAGGCTGACATCCATGACCAAGATCGCCCGGAGGAAATGGGCCAGGTCTGGATTTGCCGCCACCGCCCCCGTCGCCCGACCGACATAGAGCAAGCCGAGGAAAATGGGCAGCAGCACCACGTTGACCAGCGGTCCGGCTGCGATGCTCCACAACGTCGCGCCCGGTCGCGGCGGCGGCGCCACATACGCCACACCGCCGAGCGGCCACAGCACGATCTGATTGGAGCTGCCGCCGACCTGTCGGCACGCCAGCGCGTGACCGAACTCATGGAGCAGGACCACAAGGAACAGCGTGAGATATTCAAGCACGGCCCAGACCGGGGACGCGTAACTCGGCAGGCGTCCGGAGATCGAATAGACCGCCACGAGAAACCACGACCAATGCACGTGGACATCGATTCCCTTGAAGCGAAACAAACGAAAAGATCCCTGCTGAGTCGGCAACATTCCCGACGGCAACAGCCCGTCCAGCCGGGCGCAACACATCCAATCCGGGAAATGCCGTCGAAACCTGTGGGAGCGAGCTTGCTCGCGACTCCGCATCGAACGTCGCGAG
>JANXLP010000697.1 GCA_025355125.1 Opitutaceae bacterium
CTGAGGCCGCCGAGCCCCTCTACGCCCGCGACGCCGCCCGCCTCGCCCACGAGATCGCCGCCACCGACACCGTCCTGGAAAAAATCCACGCCAGCACGCCGCAGGTCGTGGCCTTCCTCGAAAACCATCCCGCCATCAAAGAAGTCTTCTGGGCCCGCCACGCCGCCAGCGTCGCCAATTTCGAGAAACTCGCCCGTCATCCGAACGCCACCGGCGGCATGATCACCTTCACGCTCCGCGAACTCGGCTCACTGGAAAAATTCTACGACCGCCTCCGCCTCCCCAAAGGCCCGAGCTTCGGCATGACCACGACGCTCATCTGCCCGTTCATGTATCTCGCGCACTACGACCTCGTGACGACCCCCGCCGGCCTCGCCGAGCTCGCCGCCAGCAAACTCGACCCCGACCTCCTCCGCCTCTGCGTCGGCTGCGAACCGGTGGAGGACATCATTGAAGCGATGGCCGAAGCGCTAATATGACCGACAAACCATCCGAGAAACCACCAAGCCACCCCGCATGGCGGGTTCTCGAAAACTTCCTATGGGGGTTCGCGTTGATGATCAGTATTCCACCGATCGCATCGGATTCTGCACACCCGTATAGCCTCGTGCCGGCGCTGGTCATGGGTGGCAGTGCATTTTTCAGCTTCATCGGCCTAAAGATTTGGCATAGGGAGGAAACCGTTGCCTCCGGAATCATAAAGGCCGCGATCTACATTTTGTTCGTTGTCGCCATCTATGCGCGGAACGCAGCTGCTTGAGATCCTGGAAGTCCAACCGAGTGCCAGCTATCCAAGCCAAAAGTCTGACTGAACCGTTCATGTATCTCGCTCACTACGACCTCGTGACCACCCCCGCCGGCCTCGCCGAATTATTCGCCAGCCGCCTCGACCCCGACCTCCTCCGCCTCTGCGTCGGCTACGAACCGGTGGAGGAAATCATCGAGGCTCTCGGAGAAGCGTTAAGCTGATGAATGTTTTCCAACATGGTCCGACTCAATCCGTCTTTATGTGCTTCCCCGTTTTCATATGAAATCAGCACGCCAGTTTTTCGTGTCTACCGCCCTTCTGTCTTTTTTAGTCGGGTGCCAACCGAACCATGAAGCTGCACTGAAGAAATCGCCGGAGGAGGTGCTCCTGAATCCCAACAATATCGACGCCTCTTTCGAGCAAAGACGGCAGTGGGTGATAACCTTAAAGGCGCATAACCGAAAGCGGTTCGAGGAGGATTACGGAGCAATCCTAAGCGAGAAACCCGTTCGAGGGAAAGAGGCACTACAGATCGCCTATTTGTTTTTCTACAGCTCGGGCCAGATGTGCGGCTATGTGGAAGATCCGATTCAGAAGGGATATCTATGGCATTGCGCGGCAAAGGTCGGGTTTCCCCCGGATCAAGCGAGGCCCATCTTGGTGGATGCAAGAGCCGGTAGAGTGTGGCAGGAAGGGCAAACCGTGAAGGTCGACTACATCGCGCTCATTCAAGCCGAAGAGGGTCAAAGAAAGTAACGCTGGCTAGTTGGGTGATCAGCGCTGTTTCCCTGTGTCCTGCACCCTCCCCGTCAAAGCCATCCCCAATACCCCGCGCAGCGCGGTCGTCGGCTGGCTCGGTGACGCGCTGAAGATAAAAATCCACGCCCCCGCCCTCGAGGGCCGCGCCAACGACGAGCTCTGCGAATTCCTCGCCGACACCCTCGCCCTCCCCCGCCGCGCCGTGACCGTCCTTCAGGGAGAAAAATCCCGCCAAAAAGTCCTCCACATCGCCGGCCTCACCCTCCCCGAGGTCAAAACTCGCCTCGCCAAATTTGTCACTTAATAGGTGACGAACCTGCGTTTTCTCCCGCGGATCGTTGCCCGACACGTTTGTCACCTATTAAGTGACAAACGTGTCGGGCGCGTTCGAAAAAATCACCAGGCTCCTTCGGCTTCGTTAGCACCCTGCCCGGACGCTTCAGCGCACCGCCGCACGTCGTTTCACCGCACATGCGCCGCGCCCGCCATAGCTTCAGCGAAGGCGCGTCAGCCGCACGAACCGCCACGCCAAAAACACCGCGGCGACGCCCAGCCCCGCCGCCAGCGCCATCCATATGCCCACGGCCCCGAACTTGCCGTGCACCCCGAAAACATAGCCTCCCGGGATCGCCACCAGCCAATACGCCACAAACGTGATCACCGCCGGCAACTTCACATCCGTCAGCCCGCGCAGCAGCGCCGCGCCGATCACCTGCGCCCCGTCAGCCACCTGAAACAGCGCCGCCACCACGAGCAGCTGCGCCGCCAGCGCGACCACCGCCGCATCATCGACGAACCAGCCCGCGACCATCCGACCCGCCGCAAAATAAACCGCCATGAAGAACACCGAAATCACCACGCCCAGCGCGAGCGCACTATAACCGATCGGCCGCAACCGCGGCGTCTCCCCCGCCCCCACCGCCCCGCTCACCCGCATCCCCGCGGCCATCGAGAGCCCGAGCGATACCATGAACGTCGTGCCCGCGCACGAGAGCGCGATCTGGTGCGCCGCCAGCGGCGCCGCGCCCAGCCAGCCCATCATGATCGCCGCCGCCGTAAACGCCCCGCTCTCAAAAAATAAAATCCCCGAGGTCGGTAGCCCCAGCCGCAGCATCTTCTTCAACCGCTCCCGCGACAGCGGGGCCCACCATCGCTGCGGCCACGCCCCGCGCATCGCCACATCGCGCCGCAGCCACTCGAAAATCACCCACACACCAATCACGCGCGAAATCAGCGTCGCCAGCCCCGCCCCCGCCAGCCCCAGCGCGGGCGCGCCGAGATGCCCCCAGATAAACACCCAGTTCAAAAACACGTTCAGCCCCACGCTCCCGAGCATCATGAACATCGGCACCCACGGCCGCCCCATCGCCTCCGCAAATTGCCGCAGCGCCAGATACACGAGCACCGGCGTGATCGACGCGCCGATCAGCAAAAAAAACGGATTCACCGCCGCCAATACCTCCGGCGGCTGCTGAAACCCGTGCAACTGCGTCCCCAGCGCCGCCATCATCGCCGTCTCGATCACGCCAAAGCCCAGCGCCAGCGCGAGCCCGTGCCGCAGATACTCGCCGCACTCTTCCAGCCGCCCCGCCCCGCGCGCCCGCGCCACAAACACCGCCACGGGCAACATCAGCCCGATGCCCACCACATAGAACACGCCAAACACGTTTCCTCCAAACGACGACGCCGCCAGCGGCACGGTGCCCGTCTGCCCGATCATCACGCTATCCGTGATACCCATGAGCATCTGGCTCACCTGGCCGACGATGATCGGCACTGCCAGCGCGAGCGTGGGCCGGACTTCTGCGAAATAAGTTGTGAACCGGCTCATCGAAAAAAGAGCGCGACTGTTTCGCCCCGCCCCGCCCCGCGCAACCCGCAACTCCGGCGATCCACGTGAGGTTTGATCCACGGATCGTCCGTTCTCCTAAAATTCCGTCCGCCGGCGCTTCCGCGATTGCGACCACGTGCCCTGGCTCCCTTTTTTCCATCCCGCCGACCGCACTTCACCGCCCACGCCCAGATGACCGCCTTCGCCCTCCTCTTGATCCTCGCCGCCGCGGCCCTGCACGCCACGTGGAACCTCGCCGCCAAGCGCGCCGCGAGCGGCCTGCCCTTTGTGTGGGCCTCGGGCGTGCTCTCGTTCGTGCTGTGGACGCCCCTCGCGTGGATCACATGGTGGCGGCATCCGCAGACGCCTACGAGCACCGGCCTTTGGTTCATCGTGTTGAGCGGCGTGCTGCACGGCGGCTACGCACTCTTTCTCCAGCGCGCCTACCGCGCCGGTGATTTCTCCCTCGTCTATCCTGTCGCCCGCGGCACCGGTCCGCTGCTCTCGTCGCTCGTCGCCATCGCGTTTCTCGGCGAACGCCCCACGCCACTCGCACTCGCCGGCGGACTCACCATCATCGCGAGCATCTTCTGGCTCACCGGCGGTTTTGAAAAGGTGGGGCGCGTTATCCTTAACGCGCCGGGCTTGCGTAGCCGAAGCTCATCACGGCAGGTTGCGGAAAACCCGCCCTACCTCGGCGCCATCGGCTACGGCGTGGGCACGGGCGCGTTCATCGCCGCCTACACTGTCGCCGACCAACAGGGTGTGACCATCGGCGGTGTGCAACCGCTCATCCTCGACTGGGGCGGCAATCTCGCGCGCACCGCCCTCTTCGCGCCCTTCGCGCTGCGGCGCTGGCCGGAAGTGCGCTCCGTGTGGCGCGACCACAAGCTCGCCTGCTTCGCCGTCGCCGTGCTCGGCCCGCTCGCCTACATCCTCGTGCTCTGGGCGATGACGTTTACGCCGCTCACCTACGTCGCACCGACCCGCGAGGTGAGCATCCTCTTCGGCGCGATGCTCGGCGCGCGCCTCCTCAACGAAGGCGACTCCCGCCGTCGCCTCATCGCCGCCGCCGCGATGGCGCTCGGCGTCGTCGCACTCGCCCTCGGCTGAGTTTGCGTTCAACATCTGCCGCATGAAGAAGCCGCTGATCGCCCTCACCCTCATGGTCGTGCTGGTCGCCCTCGCGTTGATTTTTAGTGGCCGCAAACCCGAAACCGCGCCCGCCCCCGCGGACAACTCCACTTCGACTCACGCCCTTCCTTCCCCTGCTGCGGCGAACCTCACTGTCATCACTCCAACGTCCGCCTCGTCGGCCCAAAAAACCACCGTTGCGATTCAAGACGGCAAGACGCTCGATTTCTCCAGCGGAAAACCCGTCCTGAAAGACTCCGCCGAAGAGAAGGCGATCATCGAGCAATCCGTGAAGGAAATGAACGAGGCCGCCGCCGGCGTGACCTTCGGCCCGGTTCCAAAAACGCCCGCTCCGAAGTAAATCGCACGCCCCGGGAGGGCCGTGCGCTCCGCGCGCGGCCGATGCGCCCGCGCCCACGCCGTCACGCCTCACTATTTCAAGGTTACTAAAATAAAAACTGCCGCGCTTGAAAGTAGGGCGG
>JANXLP010000717.1 GCA_025355125.1 Opitutaceae bacterium
GCGACCACGCCCGCGATCAGCGTCACCGGCACGACCGCTTTCACCGTCTCGCGCCAGCCCAGTCCGCGCCACCTAGCCAGCAGCGCAAAAATCGGCACCGCGCCCAGCGCCACCGGATACGTCAGGAGCGAAGCCGCATAGAGCGTCGCCGCTCCCGCCCGCCCCAGCCCGCTCTGGCCCGCCCGTAGCCAAAGCCACACCGCACCGAAAAATAAAATATGCGCCTGTCCGTAAAGCAGGCCCGAGGCCCAGCCCACCGTCTCCGCCCGCAGCGGATGCCACGCCCAAAACGCCGCGCCCGCAAACACCGCCACCTCCGCCCAACCCGTCGGCAACGCCGTGCCCGCCGGCCCCTGCGCCAGCCGCCGTAAAATCGACCACAGCAGCAGCGCCCCGCCGAGATGGAGCGCGACGTTGACCAAATGCCAACCGCCCGCATCCAGCCCCACCCCGCCATACACCGCCGCAAAACCCAGCCAACCGAGCGGGATGCAGCGCCGCACATAGGTCCAGTCCGTGCCGGCCCACGCCACGCGCTCCCAAGAGAGCGGCCCCAAGTGCGGATTGAAAACGATATTACGATCATCGTCGAAAGACACGAACGCGAACTCCGGCACCTGCCGGTAAATAAACAAAATTCCCAGCGCGAGCAACCCACCCGATAGCAACCGGGGAAAAGCGCGTGGGGTGGTGATCATGCGATGGCGCCGACCGTGCCGCGCATGAAATTTTCGTCCAGCCTTCCTTTGCCGGGGACCCTTTGTAATTCGGAGCCCTTCTTCGGTTTCACCCGACTACGGCCTCGGACCACATCGGCGGGCAACCTGCATCGCTCCACGCAAGTCTGCCCGTTCAAGGCACCGGCGCGGGACTGACCAACGATAGTTTGGGCGCGGCGGCGGCGGGCGCGGGCTCGCCCGCAGGCGCCGACGACGCGGTGTCGATGGCGATGACCCGGCTGAGGCGCGCCCAGCGTCCGCCGAAACGTTTCTCCGCGATCATTTCGAGATGAAATCCCGGCGGCAGCAGGTCGTCGGGATCGATCCCCATTTCACCCTGCGCCGAGGTCGGCCGCAGACCCTGCGCCACGATGACTTCGCGGAACGTGCCCTCGCCCAAGTGATACTTGATTTGCGCCCCGCGCTGCCGGCCGACCGTGTTGAGCACGGCGGGAATGCGCCAAAGCAGATAGGGAATGGTCGATTTATTGGTGATGAAGAGCAGCGGCCCCGGACGGGTTGCGAGCACGGCGTGCTCCCACTCCACCTCCTGCATCACGATATTTTCCTCGGTGTAGAATCGGTGCGCCATGGCCGGCAGCGCGCCAATCAGCAGCCAGCCGACCGTGCCGACCACAGCCCAGCGCAGCACCGACCGCCCACGAACGCGCGCCTCTTCCACGAACACCGCCGCCAACAACGCGAGCAACAGGCACACCGGCAGCGCGAACCGCGACGCGATCACATCGTCGAGCCGGCTCCAGTAATAAAACATCAGCAGCGTGAGATTCGCCACGATCCCCGCAGCAAAAGCGAGCAGCGCGACCACCTGCGGCGGCAGCGCCGGCCGGGCCGTCGACCGCGACCAACTCCATGCCCGCCCCATACCCCAAGCCGTGCCGATCAGGCCCAGTCCCGAGAGATACCACGAGTTGGCGAGCTTGCCCTTGAAGCTGAAGAAAAACGCCCAGGCACCCGCGAGATTGTTCGCCAGATAGTCCACGCTGAAGCGACTCGTCTGCCCGGCCTGCAGTTGCCAGTGCAGCGGCGTCGCGGAGAGCACGCGATTGTGCCACGCGTAGGGCACCAGCAACAGCGGCGCGACCAACACCGGCCAGGGCAACAGCACGCGTCCGGCCCGCACCCAACCGAGGAGCACGACGAGCACGGTCGGCAGCACAAAAATGACCGACTCGTAGCGGCTCTGCGAAAGCAGGACCGTGCCGAGCACGAGGGCGACCAGCCGGTCATCGTCGGGCGCCCGCAGGTAAAGCACCGCGAGCGCCGCCACGAGCGCGATCATCGTGAGGTTGTGCAACTCCATGCCCGCCCCCGTCGCATTTTGACCCAGCAGCGGCAGCGACGCCATGAGCGCCACCGCCAGCAGTGCCGGACCGCGGCCGGTCACCGTGCGCGCCAGCCAGTAGGCGAGCGCGAGGAAGATCGGCGTGAGCGCGGCGTTGACCAGGAAAATGTTGATCAGCCGATAGCCGGTGAAGTCATGCACGAGCGAAACTAAAAACGTGAAAAAATAGGGCCGCTTGTCGGCGAAGGAATCGATCGGCACCCACGAGCCGGCGATCTCATACGCGCGCACCAGGGTGCCGTATTCCTTCACCGCGTGCATCTGAAACGCCGTGCCCTGCAGCACGTATTCGTCGAAAAGCACCTTGTGCTTAAACGGATCGGACCAGAGCACGAACCCCACCGCCGTCAGCAGCGCGAACCCCACCCAGCCCGGAGCGCGTAACCACGCCCGCAAACTATCCCCCCGTGCTCGCAGAATGCGTCCCGCGTAAAAGCAGAATCCCGCAAACACCGCCGCCACGTAATAGTAGCCGCCCTGCCGAATCATCAGCTCCATCGTAGCCGGTGCGAACGCGACGAACCCGAGCACGAAAGCCAACACGCCGGAACCCAAAGCCAAACCGAGACGCCCGCGGTGCGGAGTCGTGCGCAGAAGATGGGCCAGCGAGGAAAACACGGGGGAGCGGGGCGAACCGAACGTGGGGTGGGCCGCCTACGGGAGTTGCTTGAGGAAGTTCTCCAAGTAGGCGCGGCGCTGGCGCTCGATCTCGGCGCGATCTTTGGCGACGGGATGATCAACGCTATCCGGCCCGCTCGCCACCATGGTGCCGTCGGTGATGGACTTCACCCGGCTGATGCGGGTGAGCGTCAGCATCTGAAGGCGTTCCTCGCGCACGGTCTCGAGCACAAATTCAGGCCCCAGGTCGTCGTCTTTTCGCAGCGTCTTTTTCCCAGTTTCCGCATCGATGTTATAGCGCTGGAAAACGAACACGTCGGAGAACGTGCGGTTGCGCATGTGGAAAATGAGCGAGTCGCGCCGCTGGCGGGCCTGCACCACCGGCGTCGAGGAAATCTGGTGCGCGATCCAAAGGATCGAGTCGTTGTCGATCATCAGATAATCGTGCCGCGGCTGCTCGGCCATGAACGCCCGCCGCCATGCCGTTTCCCGGCCCGGAAGATATTCCTGGCTGTAGGCGTGGGCCGCCATCGAGGGCACCCCCAGGCTCACCGTGGCAAAGACCGCCAGCGCCAACAACCCGCGCACCAATGCGGCACTCGCCATGTGCGGCAGCACGGCCAGGATCGCCAGCACGAACCCGAGATGCGTCGGCAAGCTGAGCCGCCGGATCACGGGATCATCGAACTTGCCCCAAAAATAACACATCAGGAGGGCGAACTGGGCCGCAAATCCCACGGCAAAGAAGGTCGTCGCAACCGTAATCGGCGCTTCCCGGGAAAGCGTTTTCAACCACTTCACTAGAGTCAGCAAAAAGAAGGGCACCGCGATGATCCCGAGTGCCGAGAGCACGAGAGAATTCGGCTGGTCCGCCGCCCGGCCGAAGAAAAACCCCAGGGCATGCGCCAGGTTATCCACGATATACGACGGCGAAAACGGGGTGTCGTAGCCGGGCTTGCTGCCGAGTTCCCAAGCCGAGGCGCGCAGGTCAAAAATCCGGTGCTGCAGGGGATAGTGGATCATCAGCAACGGCGCCAAAATCACCGGCCAAGGCAGAATCAAACGCCCTGCGCGCCACCAGGCCCAGAGCACAATTCCCGCGACCGGGAGCAGGTAGATCACCGATTCATAACGCACCTGCGCGAGGAGAAGCGCGGAGAAGCAGAAGGCCGTCATGGACGTATCGTCGCGGCGCTCCAACAAGCGCGCGCCCAGCAGCAGCGTGGCGAGGATCATCACGAGATTCAGCAGCTCAAAGCCGCCCCCCGTCGCGTTGTGCGCGAGCAGCGGCAGACCCGCAAAAAGCGTTACTCCCAGACAACCCGCCAAGCGCCCCGCCAGCAGGCGCCCCGCCAGATTGACGAGCGAAAGAAAGACCACCGTCAGCGCACCATTCAGCACGAAAGCGTTGGCCGGTCGATAGCCCGTCACATCGTGTAAAAGCGAAACGAGAAACGGGAAAAATAGCGGACGTTTATCCATCATGCCGTCGAGAATCACGAAGGAGCCATGGATGTCGTTGCCCCGCATCGGCGTGAGCACGGTCTTGTCGAAGTGCATGCTCATCGACGTCCCAAGGAGCATAATCTCGTCCATCACGATCTTGAAGCCGAAGGTCTCGTGGGTCAAAAGCACCGCGCTGCCCAATCCGACCGCGAGCACGCTGATCCAGTCGATAGAACGCCAACGCAACGCTTGGATCTGCGTTCCAAAATTACGCCAAAGCGCAGTGGCGAAAATCGCAAAGGCAACCAGCACAAACCAGAATCCCGTGCGGGAAACAAATGTGATCGCGGGCACATCGGGAATCAGAATGAACCCGAGCAGAACGCTGAGGACCACACTCGCCGCCAGAAATCCAAAGCGAGCGTCGCGAAACAGCGAAATCAACAGTCTCGGTTGCATGGCAAAAAATCAGTAAGGGCCCTTGCGCGGCGATAAAGCTCGAACTCACCGCCAGGCCCGGATGGATAAAATAAAAAAGCCGTCCGCATCTGCGGACGGCTTGAGATTATGCCCTAAGCTCCAAATCAGGGAGCGTAGGTGATCGTGCGAACGCCCGCGACACCGTTGATGGTGATCGTGGTGCCCTGGGTGTAGTTGGCTGGGTAGCTCTCGTTTGCCACCAGGTTGAGGGACTTCACGTAGTTGGATGCGCCGACCAGGCTGGTCTGAGCGACGGTCGAAACACCGTTCTCGAGGAAATATTGATCAGACGCGGCCGACAGCTGGCGGGCGTTGTTCAAGACGGCCTTGTCCTGCGAGGACTGACGGACCTTCTGGAACGCGGGAATCGCCATCGCGGCCAAGAGGCCGA
>JANXLP010000748.1 GCA_025355125.1 Opitutaceae bacterium
TGGATGCCTTAAAATTTCTAAGTCCGACAGCCTGCTAGAGAACGTAGCCGGTGTGCTCGGGCCGCGAGTTCCATGTTTGTTGTCGCTTCCAATCCCTCAGCCACACCGCGCAGCTCAGTCGCGGCCCGTTCCGCGTCTGCAATCCAGCGCAGCACTACCTCAGCACCTTCCGGCAGTCCTATTAACCGGGCAAAGGGCTCAGGAACCGCCTCCTCGGCTACCTTTCCCGACGGAGACGCTATTCCCGCCGCGATGAGCATATCGCGCAGGGCCACCGTGGACACCGGCTTCGACAGAAGATCGATCAATCCCGCCGCTCGGGCACGCCCCCGTGTATCTTCTCCATCAAAAGCCGTCACAGCCACCCAAGGAAGCTTCGCTCCGTGTCGCTCGCGCCAACGCCGCACCAGTTCGATCCCGTCCATATCCGGTAACATCACATCGGTAAGCCCGAGCACGTAGGCCCCCGGCTCTGCCACCGCTAACGCTTCTTCTGCTGACCTGACGCAAACCGCCGCGCAACCGAGCGAGCGTAGCCGGTGCTCGAGCACGAGTCGATTATAGGGCTCATCCTCCACCACCAGCACCCGAGGCGCATCGACCGCCACTTGCAACTCTACCGATGGAGTCTGCGCCACCAGAGGCTCAGCCGTTGCCAAAGACAGCTCTATGTAGAACTCCGTCAGCCCCTCAGCGCTGGTCGCACCTATCTTGGCACCGAGCGCAAGCGCCAGCCTCTGCACTATTGCCAACCCGAGACCCGCGCCGGGGATGCCGCGCCGCTGTGCTTCCGCCCCTCGTGAGAAGCCCGCCAGCATCGTGGTCAGTTCACCCGCCGACACCGTTGGTCCCTCATTTCGCACCGCAATCCGCACGTGGCATGCATGGCCGGTTTCGCCGCCCTTGACTGCGCTGACCTCGATACAGGCCCTATTTGGTCGCCCGTATTTGAGAGCATTGCTCACGAAGTTGGTGACCACCTGCCGCAGCTTCCCTACGTCACCGCGTAACCATACCGCCTCAGTCGGAAACACCAGCGTAGTGCGCTCACCGAGCGGATCGATGGCGGCCACTCCTGCCCCCACTGCCGCCGTCAATTCAAACACCTCCTCCACCACACGTTGCCGTGTTTCCGTCGCTCGTGTGTAGTCGAGGAATGTGTCGAGTAACCGGCGCAATTGGTCCGCGCAGCCCCGCAAAGTCTCGATATAAAAACGCTCGCGTGGCGCTACTGCCGAGGGCGGTGCGGCCCCGAGTGCATCGCTCAGGCCGAGCACCCCGTTGAGTGGATTGCGTAACTCATGGCTCATCATCGCAAAAAAGCGTTCGCGCGCCGCCTGCGCCTCCACCAGTCGCACCGTGCGCTCAGCCACCGCCGCCTCAAGCTCCCGCGTGCGGCGTGTGAGCCTACCCGTGCGCCAGCGAACGAACCCGAAGACACTCGCCAACCCTCCAGATAGCCCCAGTAAGATCCCCGGCCAAGCGAGCCACCAAGGCCGCGCACGTTCTACCATCACAATTTTGCGTGTCGTTGTGCCGAGAAACGAAACCTCCGCAGTGAGCGGCGTTTTCCCGAAAGCCAACCGCTCGATCCGAAAGATCCCGTCCTTGTTTGTCAGAGGTGCCGCCGCCCCCACGCTTAGCCGATATGAGGGTTTCGGCCAAGGGGTCGATCTGCCTGCCGGAAGTTGAAAATCCACGAAGTCTAGGTCGGGAGGTAAAACCGTTCGATCAGGCACGTTCGTCAAGTCCGGCAACGCGGCCAGTCGTAGAGGAAAATGTCCGACCAGATCGGGTGCCAGGAAATAGAAATCTGAACCTCGGCCTGCAATGATCTGTGTCGTCACCGGTAGTCCCGGCACGTCGTAGGGGGCCCAAGGGAGTGCGCCCACGGCAGCGTGATCTGGAAACCTGACAAGCGCGGTGTAGCGCCCTTCCTCTAGCACCACACTGATAAACGAACCGCCGGGTGGAGGTTGATACAACAACTCTCCTTCTTTTGAAAAGACGCCCGTTCTAGACCAGATTACTAGGTCGGGAACCGATTGGGTAAAAATTGTCCCCGATCCCCAGCGCCGCAGAAGCTTGCCTTGTTTATCAAAAATCAAAACGCCATTCTCTGAACCCACAAAATAGTGAACTCCGTCCCAGGCTAACGAGCTGGGAGAAACCGGCATGTTGGTGATCGACTGCCCGCCGTCGCGCTTATGTAGCCAAAGGGCATCTTGCTTGAGCGCCGCAAGCGTATCTTCGTCGCTGAAAGCCATAGAATAAACGTTCCGCCCAGGCATAGTAATCTTTCGCCCCCAAACCTGAATTGACCATCCGCCAATCGCCTCTTCGCCTCCAGAAGACTGAGCGTAAGCGGTGATCAGGTTTTGGAACGATGCGGGCTTCATGCCATCGCGAGAGAACCCCTTTGTTGTGCTGAATATCGGACCATCGTGCGTCGCCATCAGGAAAAAGGGCTGGCCTGACGCCAAAGAACGATAGCTGTAGAGGTCGGGTCGCAGCACGTGAACTAGATTTGAATATCCCGTGATCCAAGGACCCGTATCGTCGGCGAGCATGCTGAATAATTCACTGGGAAAAGCAGAACCCGGAATCGACCAAATCACGCGACCGTCAAACGAGTAAGCCCTGACTCCGTCGCTGTAGCTCGCGGCTATTACCAAGTCGCCGAAGAGCGCTACATCAACGACTCCAGTTAACGGTGATTCACCGTCGGGAAAACTATGCGTCACTCCGTTCGCGGTGCGAACAAAATAACCCGTTTTAGAAATGCGAGCGACAAAGCCAGCCTTTGATTCGTAAGCGTTCAACTCTGACAGGAGGACGCGGCGGGAGAGATCAGCTAAACTTGGCGGATGGAATCAGACAACGACGGCGAGGATCGGAACGTTCGCGGTGGCGTTCGCGCTCGCAGTAGCGGCGGCGGCAGCGGCGAGCGCACGCGCGTGCTTCCAAGCGTGGGGCAGGAGCTCGGCGATGCGT
>JANXLP010000750.1 GCA_025355125.1 Opitutaceae bacterium
CCTTTCAAACCCCACCTCAGAACTTCAGGAGCTGCTGCGTGAGGAACGCAGTCTGGAGGGAGGAAAGCTCCTTGAGGCCGGTTTGGGAGAGGGCGAGGAGGGACTGGAGTTGGTCGCCGGAGAAGGTGGTCTCCTCACCGCTGCTCTGGACTTCCACGAATTGGCCGCGGCCGGTCATCACGATGTTGGCGTCCACTTCGGCGTCTTTGTCTTCGACGTAGTTCAAATCTAGAAATGCTTCGCCTTGGTAGATGCCGGCGCTGACGGCGGCGACAGAGTCGATGAGGGGATTTTCGGCGATGCGTTTCGCGTCGAGGAGTTTTTGGATGGCGAGGCGGGTGGCGAGGTAGGCTCCGGTGATGGACGCGGTGCGCGTGCCGCCGTCGGCTTGGAGGACGTCGCAGTCGAGCCAGAGCGTGTTCTGGCCGAGCTTGTTGAGGTCGATGACGGCGCGGAGGGAGCGGCCGATGAGGCGTTGGATTTCGACGGTGCGGCCGTCGATTTTGCCGCGGGAGATGTCGCGGGATTTCCGCTCGTGCGTGGAGTAAGGGAGCATCGAGTATTCGGCGGTGAGCCAGCCGCCGGGGACTTTTTGCTGCTTCATCCACGTGGGCACGCCGGGCTCGATGGTGGCGGCGCAGATGACGCGCGTGAGGCCGAACGACACGAGGACGGAGCCGGTCGCGTGTGGCGCGATGTTGGCTTCAAACGTGATCTTGCGGAGTTGGTCGGGCTTGCGGCCGTCGAGACGTGGGATGGGCATCTGCTGAAGAGGAGTAAGTTGTAAGAAGAGTAAGAGGTGTAAGGGACGGAGGCTGAATCAGGAGCCGGGGGCGCGTTCTTCGCGCTCGGTGGGTTTCAACTTCGTCGCGGGTGCGGCGGACTGTTTCGACATGTAGGCGATGAGGCGGTCGTTGAAATCTTTCGCCGGATCGTGGCCCATTTTCTTGAGAGCTTGGGTGAGCGCGGCGACTTCGACGAGGCGGGCAATGTCGCGGCCGGGGCGGACGTAGAGTTCCACGTGCGGGACGCGCATACCGAGGATCTCGTAGTAGTTTTCCTCGAGGCCGGTGCGTTCCTCGACGGCTTCGGGCGTCCACTCGCGGAGGGAGACGACCATGTCGATGCGCTTCTCGAGGCGGATGGATTTGATGCCGAACATTTCGGCGATGTTGATGATGCCGATGCCGCGACACTCCATGTAGCCGCGGTTGAGCGGACGGCTGGAGGCCATGAGTTCGCGCTCGTCGAGGAGCTTGATGATGGTGAGGTCGTCGGCGACGAGGGAGTGGCCGCGCTCGATGAGAGCGAGGGCGCACTCGCTTTTGCCGACGCCGGAATCGCCGCGGAGCATCACGCCGACGCCCTTCACGTCGAGGGTGGTGGCGTGTTCGGTGGAGGAGGGGGCGAACTCGTTGTCCACGCAGAGGGTGGCGAGATTGATGAAGTTCATCGTGATCATCGGCGAGCGGAGGAGGGGGAGATTCATCTCCTGCGCGACCGAGAGCATCGGGTGGGTGGGGTTGAAATTGCGCGTGAGGATGAGGCAGGGCGCGCCGGCCCTGACCATCTTTTGGAACGTCTCGATCTGGTCGCGCTGGTCGCGGGTCTTGAGGTAGTTCATCTCGGCGGCGCCGAGGACCTGCACGCGGCGGTGAGCGAAATATTTGAAAAAGCCGGTGAGGGCGAGGGCGGGGCGGTTGATGCTGCCCTCGCGGATGAGGCGGTTGAGGCCGGGCTCACCGGTGACCAACTCCATCTTCAACTTCTCGCGGTAGGTCTCGAAGAAATGCGCGACGGTGATGCCGTGGATGGCTTTTTGCATAGAGCGGAAGTTGAGGGCTGAGAGTTGAGAGATGAGAGTCCGGAAACCGGAAGGTGGACGGACGGAGGCTCGAGATTTCGGGAGATTTGGCTCTCAACTCTCGGCTCTCAACCCTCAACTCGTCCGCCGCCTTACAGATTAAAATCTTCGCCGAGGTAGAATTTGCGGGCCTGGTCGTTTTTAATGAGTTCCTCGCTCGTGCCTTCGAAGTGGACTTTGCCTTTTTCGAGGAGGTAGGCGCGGTCCACGATGCGGAGGGTTTCGCGGACGTTGTGATCGGTGATGATGACGCCGATGCCGCGGGACTTGAGCTGGAGAATGATTTTCTGCACCTCGGCGACAGAGATCGGGTCGATCGCGGCGAAGGGTTCGTCCATGAGGAGGAACTTCGGCTGCGTGACGAGGGCGCGGGCGATCTCGAGGCGACGGCGTTCGCCGCCGGAGAGCGTGAAGGCTTTTTGTTTCGCGAGGTGGGTGAGCGAGAGCTCGGCGAGGTGGTGGGCGACGCGGGCGGCTCGTTCGCGGCGGGGGACGTTGATGACCTCGACGATGGCGAGGATGTTTTCCTCGACGGTGAGTTTGCGAAAGACGGAGGCTTCTTGCGGGAGGTAGCCGATGCCGTGGCGCGCGCGCTCGTGCATGGCGAGGCGCGTGAGGTCGCGGCCGTCGAGCGAAACGGTGCCGGCGGTGGCGGGCACGAGGCCGACGATCATGTAGAACGCGGTGGTCTTGCCGGCGCCGTTGCGGCCGAGGAGGCCGACGATCTCGCCGGCGCGGATGCGGAGGCTCACGCCATCGACGACGGTGCGGGCGCCGAAGGTTTTGACGAGGCCGGTCGTGACGATCTCGGAGTGGGCGGGCGCGGAGGCGGAGCCGGCGGAGGAAGCTGCGGGGGCGGGGCTCATCACGGTTGCTTGGGCGTAGGAGCGGGGGCGAGAGGGACGGTGATCGCGGGTGCGGCGGGAGAGGGGGCGGGGGCGGCGCCGGGCTTCATTTTTTCGAAGCCGAGGTCTTTGATGGAAGGGAGAATGAAACGGCTGCCCACGCCATCTTCGGGTTCGATGACGGCTTTGCGCTCGCCGCGGTAGAGAATCATGCGCGGGCCGGAGCCGAGGAAATCGTTGCCGGGCTTATCGCCGCGGATGCGGATGGAGGGGTAGGGTTCGTCCTTGGAGGCGCGGCTGAGGACGACGCGGTCTTCGCCGGGGAAAATTTCGGCGTGACCGCAGATCGCTTCGCGGTCGCCCTGGATGATTTTCACGTGGCCGGTGGCGACGAGGGTTTTGAAGTAGCCGTATTTGCCGATGGTGGCCTTGGGGTCGCCTTTGCGGGAGGCGACGACTTTCAGGTAATCGCAGGTGAGTTTGAGGTTGGTGCCGGTGACGACGACTTTGTCGCGAAAGGTGGCGACGGTCTCGGTGTCGGTGCTGGTGGTCTCGGCGAGGCCGGCGCACTCGATGACGGTTTCCGGGGTGGGCGTGGGAGCGAGGACTTGGGCGCGGAGCGTGGCGGTGCTGGCGACGGCGACGGCGAGCGCGGTAAGCAGAGGGAGGAACGGGCGGAGCGTCATTTGAGGATGTCGGGCAACGAGGTTTTGAAGGTAACGCGCGCGTTGCGGGCGAGGGAAACTTTTTTGGCGGCGTGGTCGTAGGTCCAGTTTTCGCCGGTGACCTCGATGTCGTCGCGCACGAGGCGGACGCTGGAGTCGCCGCGCACGAGTTTCTCGTTGGGAAAGAAACTGGAGAGTTCGCGGCAGAGGAGGATCGAATCGACCTTGGCGGTGGCGTCGCCGGTGAAGGTCGTGATGTTGAGGTCGATGATGTCGATGCGGTCGGCGCTGAGGGTGCGGGCCTCCGTGCCGCGGAGGGTCATGGTGCGGTGGCCTTCCTTGGTGAAGAGCGGTAGACCCCAGTTTTTGGCGACGACGGGTTGGTCGGCGGGCGCGGAGGAAGCGATGGGCGAAGCGGCGTAGGCCCCGCCGGCGAACAGGACGAGCAGGCTGAGAAAAGAAACGGGCCGGAGCATGAACGAGGGAACGAAGGAAGTGGGCTAACGGCGAGATTTGTTCCCGCGGGCGGCGAGGATGAAGTCGCAGACCTCGCGGACGGCGCCGAGGCCGGCTGGACGTTTCGTGACGTAGTCGGCGGCGGCGCGGGCCTCGG
>JANXLP010000044.1 GCA_025355125.1 Opitutaceae bacterium
GATTTCGACACAAGGCGAAAGGCCCTGCCCGCTCTTTTGGACCATCTCCTGATAGATTGAGCGGTTGTTGATCACATCGCGATCTTCGTAAGCTAAGGTGTATTTGCGCATGATGGAGCGCACGCCCTGGCTCCAGCCGCATGTGGGTTTCAAATAGGCGATGATTTTTGGTGGGTTCATTGATGTTTTGCGTTTCGTTTTGGCTTTTCGGTTGAGGTCGTTCGGAACCTTGCGGTTTCCTTCCGCCGGTAAATTGGTCGCACAAACGAGACGGCCCGGAAGCCGCTCAACCCTTCCCACGGTTGAAGCCCAAGGCGCTCATCCGCGACGAAGTCTCCAGGCGACACCACTTCATTCCATCGCAAACGCCGGAAGCCTTCCGGAACACTGGCTTGCGCGGGTGCTTCCGGTTCGACCGTTCGCGGCGTTGGTTGGGCGAGGCAGTTCATTGTCCTGGTTCTATCCCGCTCAGCCTTCGCCGTTGTTCCCGATCGCTTCGACCGGGCATCCTTCCATCGCCTCCCGGCATAGCTCTTCTTCCTCCGTCGTCGTCGGCTGTTTGAAGAGATAGGAATAGCCGCTCTCACTACGCGCATAATTTGCCGGGGCGGTTTCCCGGCACAGATCGCAGTCGATGCACTGCTCGTCCACGTAGAATTTTCCAGCTACGTTTTCCGCATATTTATTTGCAAGGTTGGCCATGGTTTCTCTTTCGCTTCTTGTCCTCGGGCTCACGTCCTCTCAGCCGGCTTGGCTTGGCTGGTCGCCCGCCCTACTTCATAAAGCTTATGCTATGGAAAAGAACGCGGTCCGTGGGGTTTGGCAAGCGCATTTCGAAAGACAATACTTTAGAAACAAATTGCTGATGCGGCTGGCTTTCGCGACAGTTTTCTTCATAAGCTTGTCCGCATGAAAAAACGCGGTGCGATCCGCAAAAAATCAGGGAGGCTCTCCAGTCGGCAAGCGATCCTGCGGTTGCTCAAGCAGCAGGGGCCGAGCGATTCGGCAGCCTTGGCCTCGCAACTGGACATCTCGGCCATGGCCGTCCGCCAACACCTCTACGCTCTCCGCACTCAAAAACTGGTGACCTACTACGAAGAGCAACGCCCCATCGGGCGACCCGCCAAAATGTGGGGTCTGACGCCGGCCGCCGAGACTCATTTTCCCAATGCCCATGCGGGCTTGACTGTGAATTTGCTGAACGCGGCCGAACAGATCTTCGGCCAAGAGGGCGTTCAGCGCCTCGTGAACCTAAGCGCCCAACAGCAGATTGCGGATTTCCGTGCACGCATTCCAGTGCGTGCCCCGCTCGCAGCGCGCCTGGGCACCCTGATTGCAATCCGCAACGAAGAAGGCTTCATGGCTGAAGTGCAGGGCCCGCGTGACGGTTCGTTCCTGCTGATCGAGAATCACTGCCCGATTTGCACCGCAGCCAGCGTGTGCCCCAAGCTATGCGATGCGGAGATGGAAGTCTTCCATGCCGTTCTTGGCGAGGGCGTCACCATCGAGAGAGTGGAGCACATGTTGGCCGGTGCCCGGCGCTGCGTTTACCGCATTGGGACTGGCGAGAGTTGAAGTCCGCCGCCCGGACCACGTCGACACGCGAACCAATCGAGTGCGGCCATGGCTCTTTCGGACTGCCAGCGTCCTGATTCGAGGACGCGCTTTGGGCCGTCGAGGAAGACGCGGCCCCATGCGAGCCACTGCGCCTGTCGGCGTGCGGCCATACGCACAGGGAGGCGACGAAAGCCCGTTCGGTAACCACACCGGCTAGCCGCATGGTCGAAAGTGAACCGTTTCGGTGCGGGTGATGCAGAGTTCAATTGAACAGCCGCGATGCTACCGGCGAATTTCTGTCCAGAGATTTGCCACGGATTTGTCAGCGATTCAGCGATCCTGTTTCCGGCTTTTTTTGCTGCACTTTTCCACATTCTTTCCCTCATTCTAAATCACTAATAAACAGATCTAAGCACGCACACTGAAGCTTATCTATTGTTAGGCCGACGGCGATTCGAATCCCTCCCTATCCACCATTTTGAGGAGTAGCTGAGGTTCCGATTATTCCCGAGCCGCGATCTCCGTGATCCACCGCCGGTGCGGACCCGATAGCGTAATCGGCCCCAGCTCTTTCAGTGGCACCCACACCAGTTCGCCGCCGATTTTTCCCTTGGGCGCGGCTGCGGTGTAAATCGACTCGGTGATCCGGTAGCGCGTGATCCCGCGCTTTTTCTTGGCGAGCAAAACACCCTTCGCCGCCGTCGCCTCGGTTAATCCAATATGCTCGGCCGTCGGCAACTCATGTTGATTGGCCAGGCGCCGCGCGTCCATCGCCGCGCGATGGAGCAACAGCGCACCGTCGCGTTCGCACCACACCCGTGTCACGGAGATTTGTTCGATCTGCTTCGGCGCGAGCTTGGGAAACGCTTCGGGTTCGCCCCGTGTCGCCGCTACGCAAACCCCACGCACGGGACACATCAGGCAAAGCGGATTCTGGCGGAAGCACACCGTCGCCCCTAGTTCCATCATCGCTTGGTTGTGCTCGCCCGCCGCGCCTGCAGGCACGAGTGCGTCGGCGAGCGGGGTAAATGCTTTGGCTGCTGTCGCGCTATCGCGATACTCGGTGCCGTCGGCCGTGAGCCGCGCGAGGATGCGGACGACGTTGCCATCGACGCATGCCGCCGGCGCGCCAAACGAAATACTCGTGATCGCCGCCGCCGTGTAAGGGCCTACGCCCGGCAGCTCTTGCCACTCCTCCGCCGTCCGTGGTGGCTCGGGCCGGGCCGCGACCGCCTTCGCCAACCGGTGCAGATTCCGCGCGCGCGAATAATAACCGAGCCCTTCCCAGAGCTTAAGCACCTGCGCTTCGGAAGCGGCGGCCAGTGCGGCGAAATCCGGCAGCGTGGCATGCCAGCGCGCAAAATAGGGCAGCACGGTTTTCACCTGCGTCTGTTGGAGCATGAACTCGCTCGTAACCGTCTTGTAGAGCGACGGCGTCTCTCGCCACGGCAGCCGCCGCGCGTTCAGCCGATACCAGCCCAGCAGGGCGGCGGAAAAGTCGGTGCGGCGCGCGATCAGGGCGGCGGCATTTTTTGGCGCGGAAGTTTTGCGTGTCATCGACGGAGTTTTTGTAACACTTCGCATCCCATGGCCAAGCACGGCGAACCTGCCGAGGAAAAACCCAAGAAGCTCAGCACCTATACCATCAAGCTCGACGACGTGCAGATGGAAAAACTTCGCGCCCTCTGCGTCGCGCGCCAGTGGAAGCCGTTCGAGGTGCCCTACGCACGTTTCGCCTTCCGGGGAAACAACGTGAACATCACCGCCTACGACAAGCGCAAGGTCGTCGTCATCGCGGGCAAAGGCACCGAAGAGTTCGTCTCGATGACGCTCGAGCCCGAGATCACCATGGCCGCCAAGCTCGGCTACGACGAGGTGCTCCATCCCGACTGGTTCGAGACACACGCCGGCCTCGACGAGAGCGGCAAAGGCGACTTCTTCGGTCCGGTCGTAGCCGCCACCGTGATCGCCGACAAATCCATGATCGACGCGTGGCGCGAAGCCGGCGTGCAGGATTCCAAGAAAATCGTCGATACCCAAATCATCCGCCTCGACGCGATCATCCGCGAAACGAAGGGGGTAGTCGTCGAGGTGTGTTACTATCGCACGATGGCGCGTTACAACGAGGCGATGGGCCGCCCCAACGCGAACTTGAACCGCCTCCTCGCCTGGCAACACGCCACCGCCCTCAGTGACGCGCTCGCCAAGCGCCCGGTGCCTTGGGGCCTCCTCGACCAGTTCACCGAGCAACCGCTCGTCCAGCGCGAGCTCACGAAAAAAGGCGTCCAAAATTTCGACCTCCGCATGCGCACCAAGGCCGAATCCGATCCCGTCGTCGCGGCCGCCTCGGTGGTGGCGCGCGCCGAATTCATCCGCGCGATGCACGCCCTCTCGAAACAGTTTGGTGAGAAATTGCAAAAGGGCGCCGGTCCGCTCGTCAAAATCCAGGCCGACCAGATCATGCAGAAATTCGGCACGCGCGCCCTCGGCGATTACGCCAAATTGCATTTCCGCACCGCCTACGAAGTGGTCTCCGCTGCCGGCAAACTCGACGAGCTGCCGCTCAAGCCGCCGCCACCGAAGATGGAGTGGTGAGCCCGCGCCCGCCGACCGTTCTCGTCTTCACGTGATCACCTCCAAGCGTCGCCAGCTTCGCGGCTTCGATCTCAAACACATTGAGGGCGTCACCAGCCTCATCGGCGTGGACGAGGCCGGCCGTGGTGCGCTGGCGGGGCCGGTGGTCGCCGGCGCCGTGCTCGTGACGCGTGATTTCTTGGAGAGCCGCTGGTCCGATACGAATGCACGCCGCATCAACGACTCGAAACAGCTCACCCCAGCCGAGCGCGATTCGTTGTGGCTCGATTTCGAGGCGCTCTCCGCCGAGGGGAAAATCCACGCGCACTTCGGCGCCGCCGATGTCACCGAGATCGCGCAATTCAACATCCTCGGCGCCACCAAGCTCGCGATGCGTCGCGCCCTTGAGGGCATTTATCCGCCCGGCGCCTTCGAGCGAAAGATCGAGCCCGATCTTTTCGCCGCACCTGAGGAGGTCGCGAGTTTTCAGCCGACCGTTTCGGCCCGCGTGCTGATCGACGGCCTGCCGTTGCGCAATTTTCCCTACCCCCACACCGGCGTGGTTTCGGGCGATGCGCGCTCCCTCTGCATCGCGATGGCCTCGATCATCGCCAAGGTCACGCGCGACCGCCTCATGAATGACCTCGACGTGCAGTTCCCCGGCTACGGCCTCGCGACGCACAAAGGCTACGGCACCGAGGAACACCGTGAGGCGATCCTCCGCCTCGGCCGCACGCCGCAGCACCGGGAGATGTTTCTCCGTAAACTTTTCGCCGGCCACGTCGATCCCACGCAGATGGATTTTCTCGGCGGGTAACGAGTGTGAGCCTCACCGCCGCCGTTGACCGCGTCCGCCTCCTCCGCCACATCCTCCTCCCATGGCCGGCAAGAAAAACTCCTCGCTCGACCGCGTGCTCGGCCGCCTCGACACGCTCGACTCGGTCAACCTCGCCAACCTCGTCCAACGCCTCGCCCGCGAGCGCGGTCTCTTCGAGGAAATTTTCAACACGCTCCAGGAAGGCGTGCTCGTCATCACCCTCGACGGCGAGATCGACTACGCCAACGACGCCGCGCACCGCCTGATCGGCCTCGGCAAAGACGAACTCGCCGGCCAGATTCTCTGGCGTCTCGTGCCCGGCCTCCGCCCCTCGCTCGGCGCCGCCCTCGAAGACGACACCGCCGCCGCACTGCCTGTCGTCGCGCGCGAGTTCGAGCTGACTTATCCCGAACCCCGCACCGTGCGCCTTTACATGGTGCCATTCCACGGTGAGGGCCGCGGCGACGCGCGACGCTTCGCCGTCATCCTGACCGATGTCACGCGCGACAAGCAGACCACCGCGCAACAGCTCGAGGACGAGCGCACCTCGTCGATCTTGCTCCTCGCCGCCGGTGTCGCCCACGAGCTCGGCAACCCGCTCAACTCACTCACGATCCATCTCCAGCTCATCGAGCGGAAACTAAAAAAACTCAAAGCCTCCAAGGAGACCGACTCCCTCACCGATTCTGTGAATGTCTGCCGGGCCGAAGTCGCCCGCCTCGACGGCATCATCAGCAATTTCCTCGATGCGATCCGTCCGCGCCCGCCCGACCTCTCCGAACTCGATCTCGCCGAAGTGCTCACCGAGGTCCTGCGTTTCCAGCAGCGCGAATTCGCCGACCGCCGCGTGACCGTCGAGGCCGAGGCACTCGACAGCCTGCCGCGCGTGATGGCCGACAGGAATCAGCTGAAGCAGGTTTTTTTCAACATCACTAAAAACGCCCTCGACGCCATGCAGCCCTGCGGGCGCTTAAAAATCCGCGCGCGTGCCGACGATGATTCCGTGTATCTCCTCTTCGGCGACAGCGGCAGCGGCATCAAGCAGGAGGACCTCGTGCGCCTCTTCCAGCCCTACCACACCACGAAGCCCGGCGGTCACGGCCTCGGTCTCATGATCGTGCAACGCATCCTCCGCGAGCACGGCGGGCAGGTCGGCATCGAGAGCAAGGAAGGCGTCGGCACCGTCGTCACGCTCCAGTTCCCCCGCAAAGACCGCCGCGTCCGCATGCTCGGGGGCTAATCGCCCTACTGATCGCTAATTTGAGCCAAGCTCACTCCTTCGTCTTCGGCTCAGGCCCATAGGCGTGTTGCAAGCTGATCACGGTGACGATTTGCGACTGTGCGGCGCCGCCGGCTTTTTTGAGCGTCACCTTCACCGGAATCTCGTCCGAGGTCACACCGAGCTGCGAGATCATCGGATCGGGCTCCGCCGTCTCTCCGGGGGGCACACTGATTTTGGCGGGTCGCACCGCAAAATTCCCCAGATCGGAGTTCACTTCCAAAATCTCGATTTCCAGCGTCTCCGTGCCGCGATTTTGCAATTTCAGCCGCGTCGTGACCGGCGGCAGCGGGCTGCCCAAGGCCCTGCGGGCGTTCTGATCGGCGAACGCCTGCTCAGGCTCCATGCTGGCGAGGTCGGGCGGCGGACCTGCCCGGCCCCCGCCCCCACCACCGCCACGTCCACCGCGGGCACCCCGCGCGCTGCCGCCGCCACCCGAACCCAGGTCACCGCCCTGCCCCGGCCGATTCCGCGACTGACCGTCACCGCAGCCACGATCTCACCACTAAAAAATTCCGAAGTGCCCTCCATCGCCACCGGCCGCTCTCCCATCACGCTCGCCTCGGCGAGGCCATCAGGCGGAGGCGGTGTGCCGCATCCTGTAACCGCCATAATCACTACCAACACAGCCCCCATCGGGGCCAAACCCGCGTTTGCAAATTTCATGAAGTGCGGAGGGACTCCCGCTCAAGGGAAATGTTGCCTCGTTTTGTTCGGCCCTTCATCGCAAGGGTGCGAATCCTTACCCGACGTCCTGCGTCTGGCGTGAGGTATCGCAATGAACACTGCATGGAATCAACCCAGCCGGCCTTTTCGGTCGATCTTGTCCGCCGCGCGCAACGCGGTGAGCCCGACGCCCAGCGCGAGCTCATCGTGGCTTATCAGCACCGCGTGGCTGGGTTTGTCTATGCCATCATCGGACGCAGTGACTCCATCGAAGACATCGCCCAGCTCATCTTCATCAAGATGGTCCGCGCGCTCGACCGCCTCCAGGCCCCCTCGCAGTTCGAGTCCTGGCTGTTCCGCCTCGCCCGCAACACCTGCATCGATCATCTCCGCCGCCAAAAACTCCGCCGTATCTTCACGCCGTTCGCCCCCGAGCATGAAAACGTCCCGGAACCGGCCGGCGCCGTCGATTCCGAGGAACTCGACGCCCTCCGCCACGCCCTCGCGCAACTCCGCCCCCAGGACCGCGCCCTCCTCGCCTTGGTGCAGGAAGGCCGCAGTCACGCCGAAATCGCCGTCACTCTCCGCTCCAGCGTCGCCGCTGTAAAAGCCCGCCTCCATCGCGCTCGCGAACACCTGCGCGAACACTATCAACCACAACATGAAAACTGAAAACCAGGCTTGGACCCAACTCCAGCGCCACGCATCCCGTCAGCTTAGCTCCGGCTTTGCTGATCGGGTGCTCCGCGCCGCCCGCGTCGGCGCCGAGGCCGTCCCCTCGCTCTTTAGCATCTTCGCCCTGAGCGCCGCCACCGCCGTGCTCTGCTTCGCCGCCGTCACTTTCTACAGCACGACGTCGCACGACTCCGTCGAGCGGGACAACATCGAGGGCTGGCAACGCATCGCCGCCGCTTCCGAGGAGTTCGCGGCCAACTGATGAAACAGCGCCTCCTCATCGCGATTCTCACCGCCGCAGTTTTCGCCCTCGGCTACTCGTCCGGGCTCTGGGTTGAACGCACCCGGCCCGTGCCGGCCCCTCCGGCCGCGCTGATGGGCGAGTTTTCCAGCAAGCGCTCACCCGCGCCCGGCGACAACCGCGTCCCTGTCGCGGCTCGCCCACCCCTGAATCGCGCCCAGCTCACCGCCGAGATCGAGCGCCTCCGGCCGCAGATCGACAGCTACCGCCAGCGCATCGAGACCCTCGACGCCGAGTTTGATCGCGACCTCGCCGCAATCCTTACGCCCGAACAACAGGCCACCTACGCCGCCGCGCAAAAGAGCCGCGCCGCGCGCATGAAAAAAAGCGCCGCCGAGCTCACCGCCACGGCCGAACTCTTTACCGACGACCAAATCGACCAACTCCGCCAACGCTCGCTCTACGGCGTGCTCTGGATGGTCGCACCCTCGATGAAGCAGGATTCGCTCATCAAAGACCTCAAGATCAACGCCGCCCAACAGGCCAAGACCAACGAACTCCTGCGCGCCCGCCGCGAAAAATTTCTCGCCATCGTCGATTCGACGCCGCCCCCCAGCATCATGCTGAGCCGCCTAGCCCCTGCCGCTCAACGCATCGGCACCAATCAGGAAAAGAAGTAGAGGGAAACGCACCGGTGCGTGCCGCCTTCGAGAGCCGTCGGGCGATTTTGAGCTCTCGCCGTAAGGTTTCCGACTAGCGGCGAAGGCCGAGCCAGCGAATCGGCGTTGTGTGCTACGTCAGCCGCATTTGCCCCCGCGACAGCCTGAGAATGCACTGGCGTCAGCCCTTCGTGACCGACAGGCAGACAGCAAAATAGCGCCCGGCGAGTAGGACTCACCGAACGCTATCGAATAAAAAACAGGCGGTTGCCCGTTGGGATTAAGCCGTCGCGAGCTGGGGCGCTGGCGCCGCCGTCACAGACTTGCCCAAGTTGGCCTTGGCGTCTTCGAGCGAATCGTAAAACGTCCAGTTACGGGTGTCCTCAAAGCCTTTGCACTCCGAGATGATATGGGCGTTGCCCACGAGTGCGAATTGCATGGCGAGCTCACGGCAGGTCTGCATCGCTTGGAAGAGCAATTTGATGACTCCCATGTGGAGCGAGCGCAGTTGCTGGATGTCGATGACGACCTTGTTCGTGCCGGCATCGACGGCCTCGGCGAATTTCGGCTTCAGATAGTTGGCCGACTCCGCAAGGACGGAGGGAGAGCAATTCTCCGGCAGGCGCATGATGAGACTGTCGCCTTCGAGCGAGTAGTAGCGTTGAGAGGTGTCGAGGTTCATCGCCTTAGCCATCTTGGTCTCAAGTTCGCCGAGATCGATGGGCTTGGTGATGATCGCGCTGAAGCCGACCGTCTGGGCCTGCTGCTGCTGGCCGGTCTCAGTTTTCACGACGAGCGCGAATACCGGGGTGTATTTCGTCTTGATATTGGTGCGGACGAGGCGGAAGAGCGCGAAGGCTGACTCCTCGGGCAACGAAAGACTGACGATGATCAGGTCCGGAGGAGTGCGGGCGCAGAAGTCGATGGCTTCGCCCTGGGCGACGACACCGTGGACTTTCCATGGCGTGTGCTTCAAACCTTCTTGGATCTGCTGGATGATCGCGGGCTTGTCCTCGACCACGAGGATCGTGGCGGGATCGAAGATCGATTTCGCCTTGGCGGGCGACTCGGAGAGCGGCTTGAGATCGATGATACGGCCGGACTTTTCGATGAGAACATCCTCCTTGAAGGGTTTCACGAGGTAGTCACGCACGCCGATCTTGGCGATCTTTAGAACGTGGTCGCGACCACCCTCGGCGGTCAGCATCATCACGGGGATAGCTTTGAGCGCGGGGTCGGACTTGAGCTTGGTGAGCATCTCAACGCCATCCATGACGGGCATGGTAACATCGAGCAGGATCAAGTCGGGCATTTCTTTGGAGGCGATAGCGAGACCTTCAACGCCGTTGCCGGCCTCGAGGATTTCACAGTCAAAGGCTTTGAAAGCCTTGCGGACGATGATGCGGACGGTTTTCGAATCATCGACGGTGAGAATCTTGTAGCGCATGGTTGGAAATGTTTTCGCTGAAGTTTATTCGCCCACTTTCATGAGGATGTCGGCCACGACGCGGTGGCCGGCACAGTTGAAGGAGTAAACTTGCCGCGTCGCCGAGCTGATGGGCTCGATGCAAAAATTGCTGCCCCGCAAAATCGAAGGGATGGTGAGCTTGCAGGGGTAACCCGCGTCACAGAGACCGTTCTTGAAGCTGCCGACGGTCATGTTGGTGATTTCACCGATGGCGTCGTTGATGACTTCGTCGCCGGCTTCTTCGAGTTCCGCTTCGGACATGCCGAGCAGGTGGCACGTGACGATGCGGGCGAAATCCAATCCGAGATAGAGATAGATGAGGCCGTTGGCTTCACCAAGGAACCCCACGGTGCCGACGACATGCGGTTTGGCGGCGTCGGTCGGGTTGCCAAGCGGTGGCCAGGTTTGGCTTTCAGCCACTCCGGCGGCGGCAGTGAGGCTGACCTCGCGACCGAGCATTGTCTTAAACACATCGCTGACCGCGCGAGTGATATTGTCGCGGATCAGGGTCTCGGTAATTTCCTCGGTGGCGGGCATAATTTTTTAGGGGCGGACAGATTAAGGAGCTGCCCTCTGTATCGTCGCATTTACCCGGAGGTTTAATCGCAAGATACGATCAACCGTATTTATTTTCACCGAATGCGGCTATGCATTCAACCGCCCCACCCCACCCGCAATCAGGCGTCCACCACATCAACCCCTGCGTCCGCCGGGTCGCCTGCGTTGCGGTATTCCTGCAATTTGTTGCGCAGGGTGCGGATACTGATGCCTAGGGCGGCGGCGGCCTGCGTGCGGTTGCCCGCCGTCTGGCGCAACGCCGCGCGAATCGCCTGTTTTTCCAGTTCATCCAAACGCAACACCGTGCCGCCGCCATCAGTCACCGAGGGACTGGCGGCCCCCAACACTTCATCCGGCGGCGCGGCCGCAGCCGCATCGGCCGCGGCATTCGCGAGCAGCGCGGTGGGCGTATCGAAGCGCATGAGGTCGCCGGGCAACCCCAGCGCCGCCGCCGCGACCGGGCGACCGGACTCGGATAGAATTACCGCCCGCTCGATCGTGTTTTGGAGCTCCCGCACGTTACCCGGCCAGCGGTAGGCCTGCATCGCGGCGCGGGCGGAATCGGAAAAGCCCGTCACCTTCACGCCGTGCTTGCGCGCAAAACGCCGCAGGAAGTGCTCAGCCAGCACGGGAATATCCTCCACGCGCTCGCGTAGTGCCGGCACATGCACCGGGAAAACATTGAGCCGGTAATAGAGATCCTGCCGGAAATCACCTTTCTCCACGTAGCTCAGAAGGTCACGATTGGAGGTCGCGACGATGCGCACGTTGACCTTGATGGTGCGGTTGCCGCCGACACGCTCGAACTCGCGCTCCTGCAATACCCGCAGCAACTTGGCCTGGAGCTGGAGGGGAATCTCGCTCACCTCGTCGAGCAGTAACGTGCCCTGATTTGCCAACTCGAAACGGCCCTCGCGTCGCTCGGTCGCGCCCGTAAACGCCCCGCGCTCGTGGCCAAAAAATTCGCTCTCGATCAGGTTTTCTGAAATCGCCGCGCAGTTGACCTTGATGAACGGCTGGCTGCGCCGCGGGCTGCGGCGGTAAAACTCGCGCGCGATCATCTCCTTGCCGGTGCCGCTCTCTCCCGTGACCAGCACGGTGGCATCGGTGGGTGCCACACGGTCGATGAGTTGGCGCAGGCGCGACATCGCGGGCGCACGGCCGACCAGCACGCTGTCGTCGTCCTCAGGATCGTCGGTGAGCAGCTTGTTGATGCTAAGCAACTGGCGGTAGGACTGCGCCTTTTTGAGGATGACGTCGATCTGGCTCGGGGAAAACGGCTTCAGCGCGTAGTCAAAAGCACCCGCACGCATACACGCCACGGCGGATTCGATGGTGCCATACCCCGTGACCATCACGACGAGCGGGCGCTCGGGCAACGTGGTGACCTGTTCGAGAAATTTCTGGCCGTCGCCATCGGGCAGACGGATATCCAACATCATCAGGTCGTAAGACTCGCGCCCCACGCACACCGTCGCTTCGGCGAGGGTCGAGGCACACGTGACGACACATTTGTGGCGGGCAAATATGCTCTGGAGCAGGTTACGGACGACGGGCTCGTCCTCTACGACTAGGATTTTCTCAAGCGACATGGAGCGGGATGCAAAACGGGATCATGCGCGATTGACCGCCGACTAAAGCACCCCACGCGAGCGACACAAACAAATGTTGTTTCGCCCTATCCGCCCACTCGCGTCACGCCGCTGTCATCATCAATGCCCGCACTTGATCGACCAAATGGGCCGTCCGGTAAGGCTTGGCCACAAACCATGTGGGGCCGCTGGCAGCGAGTTTTTCCCGAGAGCCTTCGATCTCGCGGCCACTGGTGAGCATCACGGGCAGGCCCGGGATGAGTTCGCGCAGTCGCGGGCCCAGTTCATCGCCGTTCATGTCGGGCAGACCGTGGTCGATCATCGCGAGCCGCACTTCCGAGCGGTGTTCGGCTATAATCCGCAAGGCGCCCGCCCCATCCATCGCCCGCAGAACCGGCAGTCCCGCGCGGGTGAACACTTCCGTCAGATAGCCGGCGATAAAATCCTGATCCTCGACCAGAAGCAACGTGCCCGCTTCTATGCCCAAGGCCAAACCGCCGGCGCCGGGCGGCCGACTGGGCTCCGTGGAGATGGGTGACACAGCGAGCATAGCTGGAGCTTCATCGGTCGGCCGCTCAGTTTCTTGAGAAATTTGTTCAAGAGTTTCGCTGCCTGTGCCGATACCAGAAGGAATCCAAGCTGTCCCCTCCTGCTTCAATCCCACCACTATCATGGCCTCCCGACTGCTCTCCTCCTTGAACGATATCGAGCAAGCCCTGCGTAAACAGTCGGCCGCCGATATGGGCCCGACGTGGGAAGTGAGCCGGATGGTCAACTATCATCACGGTCTCGCCCGCATGACCCTCACGCCCCCCGCGGACGCGGAGCCGGACCAGATGCGCGGTGTGATTTTTCTCCAGAGCTACATGCTCGCCGACGGTGCGCTCTCCTTTAAAGCCAGTCTCAACTGGCACGGGTGCGAGTCCTTTCCCGTGATCGCCGTATATGCGAAACCGGGTGTGGATTGGCAGGCCGAGGCTGGCCGCATCGCGACGGCCTGGCTCGCCGGCCCACCCGCCGCCCTCATCTCCATGGCCTCCATGGCTCATGTCGCCGAGGAAAGCCTCGTGTCGATGGCCGGCTGAGAAACTCGATTCGTGGGGCGGCGGGGAGCAAAATGATTTGCGCCCGAACCGCCTTAGACTGCGCCAACGATCGACCTGCCATCAGGCGGAATGCGCAAAGCAGCGTCGCTGCCTCGCGACCTCGTCGCAAATAAATCTACTCCTACGCGATCTGCACGCCAAGCCGCTGACGCGGACTCGCATGGCTCATATAAACCGGAGCCACGCGCGCGACTTGGCGTTCACTGGCTTCCATCCCGGCGAGTTCGGCCCGCACGCGTTCCATTTCGCCGGCAAGCCATTCCAAACTGCGTGAGCGCAGCGCGATCACGGCCGCGACGCGCAGACGCACAGCGGCATCGGCGGTGTTGGCGAGTGCCGCCAGCCGCTCGACGAGTGGGGCTGCCCGCTCCTGGGTGGCGAGCACACCTGAGAAATCGGCCGCACGGAGAAGCACGGCCTCTTGCGAGACAAGATCCTCGAGGGCGACGAGCAGCCGCGCGCAGGTGTGGGCGGGGCTGGACATGTTTTAGGCGACGCCTCGGACCCGATCAGGGGCCGCGGGGCCCTCCTGCTTCGTCAGCATCTCGGCCCACGCATCGCGCAGTTCGCGGATCAACCGCTCGACCTCGACCACGGGCGCGACCTGCTTGCGCAGGTTCGCTTCGAGGAGGCGGCGATAGTGATAATCATAGAGCCGGTGCATCGTGCGGGCGAATTCGCCGCCGAGTTCAAAATTTAAACCGCTCTGCAGCTCGTTGATGATGGCCTGGGCCTTCAGGATCTGCTCGTTAATGGTTTCGTAACGGCGAAAATCTTCCTCCGGGCGCTCGAAGGCGGCCTGGGCGATCGCCAGCGCCTTCAGGGCCCCGTCATAAAGCATGAGGACCAACTGACCGGGACTCGCGGTGAGGACCGCATTGACACGGTAGGTCCGTGCATAGCCGTTAGCTAACATGGCCGGGACTTATTATGACTGGTCTTCGCTGAGATCCGGCGCGCTGAGGATCTGCTCACCCACGCGCTTGATGATATCAGCGGAGGGATAGCTGGGATCGGCAGCGAGCGCACGGGCGCGGGCGACGACTTCGGGGCGGATCTCGGGCTGTTCGGCCAAGGCTCGGCGCAGGGTGGCTGCGCTCTCGGTGGCGAGGGTATCAACGCGCGGCGCGGCGGCGCGGGCGGGGGCCTGACCGGAAATGGACAAGGCGTCAGGACGCAAGGCACGATCGGTAGAGGTGGTGGATGTGATCATTGGCTAGGCGGGTTTGAAGAAACGGTCTGCCGCTGCTAAAGGGAACGCCGTTGGTTGATGAAGAGAATATCGGTCGGGGAAATGAAATCTTTAGCGCGCTTTCACGGGTTTTGCCGGCGTCGGTAAAACCACCGGCGGCAGGGTCATAAACGTCGCCGACGCCACATAGGTGGCAAACCGCGTGGGCGATTGCAGCACCGCCGGCGTCAGGTCGGCCGGCACGGTCGCGTGGGTCTGATCGATGAAGTGGTGTCGTGCGGCGTTGGCCACGGCCGGATCGTCGGACGAGAAGACGTTATCAAAGGTCCAGACCAGCCGGGTGTCTTTTAGAGTAGCGAGCTTGGCGCGGACACCGAGCGCGAGGGGCCGATAGGCGCGATAGGCCGTGAGATCGACCCAGATGACGGCATCGGCAGCAAACTCCCGACCCAGTTTAGCCAAAAAATCGCGCGGCAGAGCGGCAGAAGACGAAAATTCGTCGGCGCCGAAGCGGCGGCGGCATTCAGCGCGGTCCAACACGACCACTTCGAAGCGATTTTGACGCTGAAGTTCCGTGGCGAACACGCCGTCGAGCGTCGCGGCGGTCTCACCATCGGCGAGGGCACCGCCATAAACGGGCAGAAGGACGACCCGGCGGAGGGTCGGGGGCATCGAAGCGTCGCCGGAGTGGTTGCGCGGCGTGAAAAACGGCCCGACGCGCGCGGGGTCGTCGTAGGGGGGAGTCTGGCAACCACTGGCAAGCAGGAGCAAACCGGCGCCAGCGAGAGTAAGGAGAGCTGGGCGCAGGCGGCGAAGAGGTGAAAAATGGGACCGGCGCATGAAAATTAGTTATTGGTTTTTGTGTCGAATGCGTTGGACAGCGTCTTTTTCTGACTTTCCGCGGCTGATTGGGCGTCGAGCATTTTGATAAAAGACTGCGTGAGCGCCTCGCGTTGCGCGGCGAGTTTCGCCTGCAGGCGCGTAATCTGATCATCGATGCTGAGATTGGCTTTGCCCAGATTGTTCTGCTGCGAGGTATCGTCCTTCATCAGCGTCGTGAGACCGCTATACATTTTGGCTACGAGGCCGGTGTTCGCACTGAGAAAAAACTCACTCACCGAGGTGGGGTCGTCCGCAAGAGCGTTAGCTAGCTTGTCGGTTTCCTTGATCGTGAGCTGGCCGGTGGTGCTGTTAAAATCGATGCCGAGGTGATCCAGGCGTTTCACGGAGCCGGTGAGACCACTGATCTGGTCGAAGGCGAGCGAGCGGAGTTTTTTGGCCCAGCCCTCGACCTCGCGGTTGCCCGCGAGCACGGCGCCGGAAACCGTGGTGCCCGAGACGGTGATCTTGGTGTTTTCCTCGATGAGGTTCTGCGCGGCGTTAAATTTCGCCACGAAATCCTGCACGTAGGTGGCCATCGAGGAGCTGTCGCTGGCGACCTGCAGGGTTTGGGTCGATTGCGTATCGACTGTGACGCTCAGGCCGGTGATCCCGTGCGCGGCGGCGGAGAGCGTGTTACTCATGCTCGTGATGGTCGCGCCGCCGTTGATGGTAAACTGGGCGTTGTTGCCGCGCGCGAAGGCCGCCCCGGAACCGGTGGTGAGACCGAGCGCACCGAGCAGGCCAGAGGTGTCGGTGATGCTCATGCCGGTGTCGCCGGTAGTCGTGTTGGTGAGCGAAAAGCGGTCGTTGTTCGAATCGTATGTGGCCGTGACGCCCGCTGCGGAGGTGTTGATGCGGCTCAACACATCGGCCATGCGGTCCGTCGAGGCGTTGTAACTGATCGCGACCCCGTTGATGGAAAAGGTGCCGGTGCCGCTGACGGCGGTGGTGAGGCCGGAATTGGCCAGAGTCGCGGTGTAGAGCTTCACGGTGCCGAGCTTGCTGCCGCTCGCGACTGTAGCGCCGCCGTTGTTGGCGAGCTTCATCGCCGAGAGGAAATTACTGGTGTCCACCGTCGAGCCGAGGAGCACCTCCGCGTTGCTCCCACTGTGTAGCGTGATCTTATCCGCAGTCGCATCGTAGCTGCCGACCACGTCGCCCCCGGTGGCCGAGGAAATCGCATTGAACACATCCTGCAGGGAAGCCGTGGTGGCGACGGTCACTTGGGCGCCGTTGACCGTAAACTTGCCGGCGGTGATCGCCGTGGCGGTGTTGAGCGTGGCGAGTGTGGTTCCCGTGACATCATTCGTGGCGCTCAGGGGCGCGCCGACATCGCTCTTGCCCATCTGCTGCGCCTTGGTGGCGAGCTGGGAGACCGCGATGGCGTAGGCACCGACGGGCGTGTTGCTCGCGGAGGACGTTTTCCACGTGGTGGCGGCGACGTTGCTGCTCACCGTGCGCAGGGAGAAAATATTGTCGGCACGCATGGCCTGCACAGAATCCTGCAGCTCGGTCAGCGCGGTCTTGATCGTATTGAGCGCAGTCGTCTTGTCGGTATTGGCCGTTTTCTCCGCGGTGAGCTTCGTGACGGGGATGCTCTCGGCAGCGATGAGCTGATCCACGATCGCTTTCCAGTCGAAGCTGGAGCTCGAAATCAGTCCTGAAACTTGAATGCCGGCCATGGTGTGTGGTGAGAGGGCGGGATTGCCCGTCCATATATCGACACAGCGGAAAAAAGCTTAAGCGCCCACGGTGTGACGCCGAGCGCCGCAGAGGCCACGACACGATTTTTCAACTTTCGTATAAAGCTTTCGCGAAAGCGCGACGATAGCTTTCCACGTCGAGGCAAATGTCACGACCGGCGCGATCTGAAGCCGCTCACTCAGATACGTTAACGCCACGGACGGCATAATTAGGATCAAGGAAGATCACCATGTCAGTTGTCATTAACACGAACTATTCGGCGAGGGTTGCTGCAAACAATCTGGCCGCCTCGAACTCCATGCTGCAAAAGAGCCTCAACCGGCTCTCCAGCGGCTCTAAAATCGTCAGCCCCGCTGATGACGCCGGCGGCCTCGCCGTCTCGATGAAATTGTCCGCAGCCGCCCGCCGCCAAGGCGCCGTGGCCTCGAACATCGGTAACGCCGTCTCGTTGCTCCAGTCGCAAGACGGAGCGATGAAGGTCAGCGGGAAAGTCCTCGAACGCATCAGTGAACTGCGGGTGCTCTACACCGACGTCACCAAGAGCTCGAGCGACAAGACCAACTACGATTCCGAGTTTGTGGCGCTCACCGCCCAGCTCCGCTCCAACGCCGCCGAGACCTTCAACGGCGTCGCGCTCTTCGGCTCCTCCGCCGTGGGTTCCGTGCCGGTCACCGAAGACGGTGCCACCAGCGTCAGCATCGCGGCCCGCGATCTCACGAGCTCGTCCACCGGCGTCGGCACCATCTCGTCCAGCACCAACACCTCACTCGGTGATGCCGGCGTCACCCTCGATGCGATCTCCACGGCGATCGAGAACGTCGCCACGATGCGCGCCACCAACGGCTCCGAACAGAGCCGCCTCGGTTTCGCCAGCGAACTGGTGACAGTCAACAAGGCCAACCTCGAAGCCGCCTCCAGTCGGATCATCGACGTGGATGTGGCGGAGGAATCCACCCAACTCGCCCGATGGAATATTCTGGTCCAGGCCGGCACCTCGATGCTCGCCCAAGCCAATCAGAGTTCGCAGACGGCGCTCAAGCTTCTGCAGAGCTAAACTGAAGCGCCCCTTCCCACCGCGCGGCCGGACTAGTCATCCGGTCGGCGGCACAGACTTCACGCGGTTGTCTTGTCCCTGGGGAAAGAGGGTTTGCCAGCAGTTCTTTGAAAGCATTTTCACGCCGTTCCGCGGCGTGATCCCCCTTTGAGATTCTTATCTCAATCAGCGTGGCTTGCGCTGTCTCCTCAAGCCCGTGGCGACGACGGATAGTCGCATGTCAGATCAAGGAAAGAACATACCATGTCAGTCGTGATTAATACCAACTATACGGCGACGGTTGCCTCAAACAACCTCGCTACGTCCAACTCGATGTTGCAAAAGAGCATTACTCGGCTCTCGAGCGGATCGAAAATCGTCAACCCCTCCGATGATGCGGGCGGTTTGGCTGTGTCGATGAAATTGTCCGCAGCCGCCCGCCGTCAAGGCGCCGTCTCGTCCAACATCGGCAACGCCGTCTCCCTCCTGCAAACTCAGGATGGCGCCCTCAAGGTCGCCGGTAAGGTGCTGGAGCGTATCAGCGAGCTCCGCGTCCTCTACTCCGACGTCACCAAAGGCTCCAGCGACAAGGCCAACTATGACTCGGAGTTCACCGCGCTCACCACGCAGCTCCGGGACACGTCGGGCGAGAAGTTCAACGGCGTCGCGCTCTTCGGATCGACCGCGGTCGGCTCCGTCGCAGTGACGGAAAGCGGTGGCACCACCGTCAGCATCGCGGCTCGCGATCTCACCAGCACCTCCTCGGGCGTTGGCACGGTCTCGGGCACCGCCAACACCTCCCTTGGTGATAGCAACGTGTCCTTGGACAACATCTCGACGGCGATCAAGAACGTGGCGACCATGCGCGCCACCAACGGTTCGGAGCAAAGCCGCCTCGGCTTCGCCGGCGAACTGGTCACCGTCAACAAGGCCAACCTGGAGGCTGCAAACAGCCGGATCGTCGATGTCGATGTCGCTGAGGAATCCACGCAGCTTGCGCGCTGGAACATCCTCACGCAGGCCGGCACCTCGATGCTCTCGCAGGCCAACCAGAGTGCCCAGTCGGCTCTGAAACTGATCGGCTAAACCCTGCCCAGGGATTGTCCTGATCTGCCCAACCCTGACCGCCGTGTTCGTGCGGCGGTCAGGCTAAGCCGATCAACCGCAATCCTGCGGAGGCCCCGGCTACGGCAACAGGTCGCAAGACCTGCCAACGCAGCCACCCGTCAGTTAGGTTTCAGAATAAGTTCGTGTTTGTGCTAGCAAGGCCCCGGTTGCCCACCGGGGCCTTCGCATTTTCACCCCCCGACGATCGCCCCCTAAAAATCAGGCTTTAATCCTCGCCCGGCCCAACCGATGTAGAGTGCTGCGCATGAGCGGATTCATTGTCGAAAACCAGTATCCCGGCGCGACCACCTGCATCATCGTCGGCGGCCTCACCGGCATCGACCCCGCGATTTTCCACGCCTACCGCCATGTCCTCTGGTGGTGCCACGACCCCGCCCTCGCCGCCTTCACCGTCCCGGTCGAGCGCCCCCCGCTCTCGCACTCCGAGCCCGGCCTCATCATCGAACGCTTCCTCCGTCGCGACCCCCGTCATCTACCGTCGCTCTATGTGACGGCCGACACCACCGAGCCCACCTACCAAGCGGTCGTCACCGCCGCGCACACCGTGCTCGAAAGCGCGCACCGCACGCGCCTCACCCGACAAAAAGACGGTTTCATCTGGCAAAAGCATCTCCTCCAAAACGCCCCCGCCTACATCCGCCAGCGCCTCCCCGCCGCGTGGGCCGGCGCTCTGCGCGGCCTCCCCGCTTTCATCTGCGGCGCCGGTCCCTCGCTCGACGTTTCCCTGCCCGCACTCGCCGCCGCTGCGGACCGCGCCGTGATTTTCTCCGCCGACTCTGCCCTGCGCGCCCTCGCCCGCCACGGCGTCGCCGCCGATTTCGCCGTCTCCATCGACGCCGCCAAAGTCCCCGAAAAATGCCTGCCCGCCACGCACCCGCCCCACCGCGTCGTGCTCGCCAGTGTGAGCCCGCCCGCGTGGCAAACGGCGCTCCCCGCAGCGCAGATATTTTTCCTCTCCGGCCCGCAGGTCACGGATGACTGGCTCGCCACCCAAGGCGTGCCGCGGACCGCCCTCGCCGTCGCCGAAAGCTGCGGCAGCACCGCCCTCGAACTCGCCCACCACCTCGGCTGCGACCCCATTTACCTCTTCGGCATGGATCTCGCCGTCGATCCCGCCAACCAGGCGCGCCGCCACCAAGCGCACGCCGCCCCCGCCCTCTACACGCAGTCGCACTACGATCCCACCACCCGTCTGCCCCGCGTGCCCGGCAACTACACCGAGACCGTCCCCTGCTTCGCCCTCGGCGACTGGCGCGAACTCGACGCCCGTCTCGCCGCCCGCCCCGATTCCCGCGTGATCAACGTCACCGACCGCGGCGCCCGCCTGCGCGGAACCACCGTGGTGCATCCCGTTAATTTTTCTCTGCCAGCTCCCAGCAACGCCAAGCCCACGAAGCTCGCCGCCCTCGCCCCATCAACCGCCACATCGACCACCGCACTCAAACACTTGCGCGCGCTCGGTGATCGTAACCAGCAAGCGATCCCTGCCCTCCAAAAAGCGTTCGCTCAAGGCGGAACGAGCGCGCTCGCGGCCGCGTTTGTTCCGCTCGTCGTGGACCCGGAAAATGGCCGCGCCCTCGGGAGCTTCGCATTAAAAATTATGCCACACCTCGTTCCGCCCATCGAGGGTAAGAGCGAGATGTGGCAGACCTTAATCGACGAATTTTACGAATTAGCTAGAATCGCACAAAACGCAGCTAAAGCGTAAGGGTTCAGAAGAACCAATAAGCATGTGTCATTTTTATCGTTCTATTTTATAGCTCCAAATAAAAAGGACGACATTGCCGGTCGAACTTGATGCGAGAGCTAGCCACTTACATTTTTTCTGTGCACCTCGTTCAAATGGAATTACGCAATAAGCTTCAGTTTGGGTGACACCCTCGCCGTATGTGGATAGTCCGCGTTCTGGCATAATTCCCGCCCTGCACATCGTCCAAGTAACGGAGGATTGCCAGATATGTAGTCCTGCTTGAACGGCTATCGCATTTTTTGGGACAAAGTCATTAAAATCATAAAGCGTCCATACTCCCGTTGTTGATACCGATCCTGGGTTAATCAACGTCGTCGATTCCCAGTTATATGTAACATCGTCGGAACAGTAGAAATAATTAATCTGTGCATCGGGTTTAACCCATACCGCGCCGATACAGCGATCACTTCCGTTATACCAACCCATAAAATCATTACTCCACGTCGGTGCGGTAGTCGAATTCTTCAGGACTATATTGGGCAAAGAAGAATTAGATCGATCTACGTATAGGTAATGGAAAACACCATTGGCTGTTGGCGTGAGGCCGGTAAGTGTGTAGCCGACAGTAACCAGTGTGTCTGGTGGTGTGATTTCCCAATATGAGCCCATAATTTCTCCATAACCTACACTCAACTTAATTGAGCTACTAGATGCCCACGAAAGACGGCCGCCTTCGATCCTTCCCGCTGGAAAGCGGTTAAATTCGAAGGCATGTCCGATCGAACAGAATGCCGTTAGCAGCAATATACAAAATAATTTCTTCATTTGATTTATACCCCAGAAGTCCCTCGGGCGCCTTCGCATCGCGAAGGCAACAAACCCAAGCCGACAATGAAAGGGACAATCGCCCAGCTACCATTTAACTTTAAGGAAATCGCAACCGCACCAACAGAAATTCTTCGGCCACTACTGCGCCAAGATGATCGCGTTAGCTACGACGCTCCCTACATTTTCGTTTTGATTGAAGTGATGGTAAATTTTTCGCCGCTCCAAGTTCGGTGTTTCCAGTGCGCGCTCGCACTGCTCAGCGAGCGCAGCCAAGTCGCCGTGCGGATAGCGCAGAATCAGCTTCGCTTCGTGCAGTTCCTGCAAACGTCCGCCGCTCCGCGAATCTTCACTCACCGGCACGAGCCCCAGACAGCCCGACCAAAATGGCCGGTCCGTGTGTGTCGCCGCCATCGCGGGAGTGGTGAATTTCCGGCCTTCGGGACATAGCCCGACTTTGCAGCGATTCAGCGCCGCCCGATCACTCACCGCAACCGAGTGATCGCAGGAGGCGATGAATCTGTCCTTGAACTTCCGTTTTAGAAAATCGATCTGTCGCTGCCGATGCGGCGTGAGTCCGAGCTGTGAACCCAAAAACAAAATTTTCTCCTCAGGCGCTTCGTTGAACGGCGTCGCAAAAGGCACGACATTCGCCACCCAGCTCCGGTGGAGCGTGGCGCACTCCGTTCGCAACAGCGCGGCTCCCTCCGCAGCCAGCGGCGCCTCGTCGTGGATCAGCACATCGAGGTGCGGCGCGATTTCCAAAAAGCACGGCATCGCCCGACTCGCTTCATCGAAAGCGTAAAACAGATGCCGCACCCCCGCCTGCGCCAGCAGAGCAAACACCCGCCCCGCCAGCGCGCCGAGCGCCTGCGGTTGATGACCCATCGTGACGAGCCAACGTTCTTCACCCGGTTCGCGCGGCGCCTTTGCCAGTTCGAGTAATCCGGCCTGCCCGACCACCCACGCCGGCAAGAATTCGATTTCCGCGTGACTCATCGCCGCGAAGCAGCGGGCGTTCTCCGCATACCAATCACAGTCGAGCCGCGCCTTGCGCAGCAGCGCGGCATCGCGCGGATCGGAGACGAGCACCGCGAGATCCAGCGTCGGCGCCCGCGCGGCATAAACCACGGCATCTTCCAAGCCGCGCGCCCACGTGTTGAAGTAACAGATGCGCACGCGGCGCTTCATGGGATCGGGGAATACGGGAAAAAAACGATCACTTGCGTAGAATCCAATTCACACCGTTGACGATGAGTTCGAGTTTTTTCTCCTCGGCAAAAAGGTTCACCGCCTTCTGCACGCCGGGCCAGTTTTCACTGTAGTCACCGCCCCACATCAGTCCGCCTTCGCCAAGCACTTCGTGGAAGGTGAGTAGATCCATGTAGACGGCGTTACTCTCATGCGAGCCGTCCACGTAGATTGCATCCGCCTTGATCCCGTAATGCCGAAGCACCTCCGCGGCCTGCAGGCTAAAGATGGGAAACGGCACGACGACATCGTGGTGGCCCGAGTATTTCGTATTTTTTGTGAACGTATAAAGAACCGAAGGATAGCCGTCGAAGGGACGCAGCGCAGCACCGCGCGTCTCGTCGTCGAGGCCCCGCGTGTAAAACTCCGGCGCACCGAGCCAGGTGTCGATGCATACGAGCGCATTCAGATCGACGCCGCGCGCCTTGCAGCGCTCGGCGATGCGATTGGCGGAGGCGCTTTTCGATGCGCCGACTTCCATAATGACGACATCGCGCCTCTCTTGAAACACGTCGAGCACGTGATCGAGTGTGGAATCGAATCCTTCGTTCACCCAGCCGGCGAGATCGACCGTATGATCACGGATGTTGAGCCGATCGAAGGCGTTCGCTTGCAGCCGGCGGAGAAAGGGATGCAGGGCGACCGGAGCCGTGGCCTCGATGG
>JANXLP010000049.1 GCA_025355125.1 Opitutaceae bacterium
AGTTATCATAGTATGATCTACAACGAGGTCTTTGGCCTTGGTGGATTGTTTGGGAATATCCAGTTCATCATTCGTTGTCGCGTCGAAGGTTTCCGCGATTGGGGTCCGTCGCAGAGCCCGTTCAACTCGTTTCTCCTCCTCCAAGGCCTCGAGACGCTCTCGCTGCGCGTCGAGCGCTCCTGCGAAAACGCCCTCGCCCTCGCGCGCTGGCTGCAGGCGCTCCCCGAGGTGGTCGCGGTCAACTACCCCGGCCTCGAAAACCATCCCACTCACGCCGACGCCAAGAAATACCTCACGCGCGGCTTCGGCGGCGTGTTGTCCTTCGAGCTGAAAGGCGACCGCGACCGCGCCGAGAAATTCGTGAACCGGCTCAAGCTGATCTCGCACCTCGCGAACGTCGGCGACGCCAAGACGCTCATCATCCACCCCGCCTCGACGACGCACTCCCAGCTCTCCCCCGCCGAGCAGGCCAAGGCCGGTGTCGCCGCCGGCGGCCTGCGCGTCTCCCTCGGCATCGAGCACATCGAAGACATCAAAGCCGACATCGCCCAAGCCCTCGGCGCCTGAGAGGCCGTCTAAAAAACCGGTGAGGATGCCTCTCCGAGGCGTCCGCGTTTTCTCGGCCGAGTCCGATCCGAAAACAGACGGAGCCTGCGGACCGCTCGGAGAACGGTCCCTACCCGTTCACCCCAAAAAGTGGGGCGCGGTCTCCGACCCGCCCTCCGCGCCACGCCGCGTCGCGCCCTCCACACGGCGCTCACACCGCGCCACGCCCACGTTCGCCCGCGCCCCTACGGCCCCCGCGCCGCCACGAGATTCCCGTAGCCCACGATCACCGTCGAGGCCGCGAGCACCGCAAGCCCCGCCGTGATCAGCCCGCGCGTGCGTCCGCTCGTGCCGCGCCACTCCTTCAAGGCGAGCCCCCACAGCGTGCTGAAGATGATGATGCTCGCCATGTGCAGCGTCCACGAGCTGAAGCCGAAGCGCCCCATCTGCGTCTCGCCCATCGTATAAAAAAAGAACTGGAAATACCACGTCACCCCCGCAAGCGCGCACAGGAGCACGTTGCGCAGGCGCGGCACCGGTTCGCCGGCCGCGTCGCGCGCCGCGAGATATTCGCCGCCGGTGCGGTTCCGCAGGTTCAGCGCCACGCACCACAGCGCGTTGCTCGTGAATCCGCCGAACAACACGACCACCAGTTTCGGTAATCCCGTCCAGATCGCGCCCGTGCCCGCCGCCGCGCTCAACTCCGCCAGCGGCGCGGCCGCCTCCAATCCGAAAGCCATGCACGAGCTCAACACGCCGCAAAATAACGCGACCCCGAGACCCTTCTTGAAACTGAATTCTTTCACCGAGGCCCGCTTCGCCTCCGCCGGCAACTCGCGCTCCTTGCTGAGCCCGGCCAATGCCGAAAGCGCGATGCCCACGACGCACACGCCGACGCCGACCAGCGTGATCTGCCCCGCGGCGCTCCCCGCGATCGCACCGAGCGCGCCCTTGAACAGCGGCGGCAGCAACGTGCCACACACCGCGCAGATGCCGAGCGCCACGCCGTAGCCGAGCGACATGCCGAGGTAGCGTAAGGTGAGCCCGAAGGTGAGCCCGCCGAGTCCCCACAGCAGACCGAAAAACCACGCCCAAAACAACGCCTTGCCCGGTGCCTGCGCGAGCACGCCGGGTAGATCGTGCGTGAGCGCGAGGCCGAAAATCCACGGCGCCACGATCCAACTGAAGAACCCGCCCACGAGCCACGAGGTTTCCCACGACCACCGTTTCACCCCGCGAAACGCGACGTAGAAACTCGCCGCCGCGAGGCCGCCGAGCCAGTGAAAGACGAGACCGATAAAAGGACTGGGGTTCATGGGGTGATGGAAGGCGAGCCGGCTCGCATCAGCCGCACCGGCCCGAGCAGGCCCGAGGGCATCAGCGGCGTGGTCGGGAGCAGCGAGCGGATGTTGGTCCGCGTAAAACGCTCGGCGGCGGGGCGCGCTTCGTCGCCGATCACGCGGTTGGCCCAGAGGTTCACGACTTCGATTTCCAGCGTGTTGCCCGTCGGTTTTAAGCGGCCCGCGACGTCGAACCGGAACGGCGGCGCCCAGACCACGCCGAGCGGCTGGCCGTTGAGGCGCACGGCGGCGAGTTCACGCACGTCGCCGAGGTCGAGCACGGTCGCGCCAGCGGGCGCGTCGAACGTTTGCCGATACGTGGCCGTGCCGGAGTAGTGCCGGATGCCGTCCTCCGGGCGGTGCGTCCAATCGGTGAGCGCCGCAAACTCGGCGGCGGCGGGGCCGCCCCAGCGCGGATCGAAGGCCACGCGCCACGGACCCGCCAGCGTGGCGAGGGGCGTGAGCGCCGGGAAATTCGGCGCGCCCGTGGCGGGCTGCGTGGCGGCGGGTGCGCGGAAGATCACGAAGAGCGAGCCGGCCGGCGGCAGCGCCAGCGGAAGCGTGGTGACGCCGTCCTTACTCGTGTAGTCGGTGGCGAAACGGCGCTCACCCGTGACGGCGTCCCAGAGCTCGGGCACGCGGCCGGCGACGCGGAACGTGGCCGCGCCGGACACGGCGTGCTTCGCCCGGCTGGCTACGAAATAGATCTCGGCCTCACCGTCGCGCCGATGGATATAATTCACCTTTGCGGCACCGTCGTCCGGCGTGAAGGCGAAGTCCGGGCCGACGCCGGCGGCGAGCAGCACGGCGCGCACGCCGCGGTCGGCGATCACGCGCGGCCAGACTTCGTCGGCGAGGCGGCGCACCTCGGCATCGCTCGCGGGTTGATCGGTGAGGCCGGGAATCCGGGCGGGCCTGGGGCCGAGCACGGTCGCGCCGGCCTCGACGAGGGCTTTGATTTTCCGCAGCGCGGGGAGGGCGATGGCCGTCTGCGCGGGGAGCACGAGCGCGCGGTAGCTCATGCCGTCGGGCAAGACGAGGCGGCCGTCGCGCACGGCGACGCGGGCGAGGAGCTGCTCGAGGGCGAGCACATCGTAGTCGTAACCCGCGCCGACGCCGGCCGGATCGCGTTCGCGGCGCTGGGTGAAATTCGGCACTTCGTCGCCGTAGTAGTAAAGCACGTCGGCGGCGGGTAGGCCGCGCTGGAGGAGAAACTGGCAACGGTTGAGGTAGGTGAAAAATGGCGCGGATTTGTCCCACCAGGTCACGTTGGGATTAAGGTGCGTCCCCGCGAAATACTCCTGACCGGGCACGCCCATCTCGACCGGCGACGCGGTGAACGTGTGCCAGAAAAGTCGGTTCAATCCCTCAATGCAGGCTTGGTCGAACGAGGGCTTGAGGTTCTCCCAGAGGCGCTCCTGCCAGTGGAGGCCGACGTTCGTAAAACCCTCGGCGGCGACCAGCGGATGACCGGCGGTGTGCGCGGCGCTCGCGGGTTGTTTCACGAAGAACCGCGTCTCGTCGATGGTGCGGTGGGTGGCGGACTCGGCCCAGAATTCCCCCTTGGGCACGTCACCGATGGCGAGGCACTGTTGGGCGTCGATCGGCGTGAAATGAGGCCCGCCGGACTCGGGATGAATGCCCAGTCCATGACTCGCCGCCAAGGCGCTGAACTGCCGGTAGTGGTTGTCGGCCGCGAGGTCGCCAAGGGTGCGGCGAAAATCATGCAGAAAGCGGTTACTCTCGGTCCGGCTCCCGATGATGCGTCCGGCGAGCACCGGAAGCCAGGGCAACGGATCGTAGCCGCGCCGGACGCGAAACTCGGTGAGCGCGGTGGGCGTCCAGTTGAAGGCCCCGACTTCCCAGCTGTCCGTGTGGAGGTAGCGCAGCGTCGTGCCGGCCAGCGGTCCGGCGTCGGCGATCAGCGGGCGCACGACCGCATCCCAGTAGCGCTTGAAGGCGCCCGCGTCCAAGACATCGAGCGCATAGCCGGCCCAGCCCTCGCTGTGGGTCGAGATATGACGAAGTTCGCCGAGCGTCGAACCGAGACGAAGGATCCGCCAGCGGCCGGCCGGAAACATCCACGTGAGAGTGCCGTCGGCGGCGAGGTGGGCCGAGAGATCGACCACCTCGGCGGCGGTGGCGTCCTGCTCGCCGGGCCGGACCGGTTCCTCGACTCCGAAAATGGGGGAGATTTCGAGGGCGGAAATCGAGCGGAGCCAGCCGTCGGGACCGGGAAAAGTAGGGCGGGCGATCAGCGCCTTGGAGGCGTAATTTTTCAACGACGGACGATCCGCCGGCTGTGCCGGGTTGATCCGCCAGGCCAGCACGCACACGTCGCGATAGACGCCGTCGTTGCTGGGCGGCAGAGGCAGCGCGATTTTGACCGGTCCCGGGCCCGCCGCCTCGACCTCCGCCCACGTGAGTTTTTTAGTCGCATCGTCCACCGTCACCATCGGGCCGCCCAGATTCCAGCCGCTCTGGATATTGACACTGAGCTCAAGTCCCAGGCGAGCCGCCTCGGCGAGGGCGTGGCGAAAGAGCACGGTATTCCGCTGAAGCCCGCTAAAGTGTTTTCGGGCAAGGCCGGCAATATTTAATGGCTAACTGAGCGCTGCCGTGCAGGGTGGACCGTGGCATGTCAGCCCCATCCACCTTCCTGTATCTCGCGAGCGTGCAACTACGCGGCGCGCGAGCCGACGAAACCGCGCGCTGCGAGCGGGAGCTCGCGGCGCATCATTACCTGCCGGAGGCGCAAGTGGCCGGGGACCGCGGCTGGCAGATCGCCGAGTGCGACGGCCAGTGGGTGGCC
>JANXLP010000189.1 GCA_025355125.1 Opitutaceae bacterium
GCGGGGCGTCGGGTGCGGGCGGGTCCTCGCCGTCGAAGTAGTCGGTGGGTGTGGCGCGGAAATAAATCCCCGGAGGGCGGAGGCCCCACTTTTTGGAGTCGGGATAGTAGAAAGCGTCGAGCGGCGGATTGTCGGCGACGATGAGGACCTCGAGATCGCCGATACCGGAGTTGATCAACTGGTGCGGCTCGCCGGGTGGATGGACGAAGAAATCGCCGGGTTTGACGGCATGAGTTTCATCGCCGACGCGCACCGTGCCTGTGCCGGCGCGCACGACGAAAAATTCCCACTGCCCGAGATGGGAGTGAAACGGACAGACGGCGGAGCCGGGCGGGATGCGACGAATCTGCACGTCGAACGGATGCCCGCCGTGCGAGAGCCCGGCGTTGCGCGGGCAGCCGAGGGCGACGGAGAGATTTTGCGCGAACGAGTGAAACTTGCCCGAGGGCGAGCGCTGCTCGATCCACGGGACATTGGCGAGGTTGATGCGAGGCATGGCGGGAAAAGCGGATCGTGCTCTCGGACGAATTTCAACGCCACGACTGCCGCCAGGCGGCGAATTCCGCCGGGCGCACGCGGTAGCGCGCGAAGTTGCCCTCGTGCAGACTCGTGAGCTCGGTCTCGGCGAGGGTGGCGAAGTGCGCCCGCTCACCCGCCTCGGGCAGCTTTGCGGCTTCACGCCGGATGAAGGTGGCGGCTGCCGGCTTGTCGAGACCGCCGCGCACGACATCGCCCACGACTTGCTTCAGTCGATCACGGTGGCGCAGGCGAAACGCGTCCGGCTCACCGAGCACTTGGCGCACGGCGGCGTAGCGCGCGCACGAACGCTCATACGCCCACTCGAAGACATCGCGCAGGTAGTCCACGCGGTTCAACTCATAGACCCCGAGGATCGCGTGGGTGTAGTCGGCCTGCGGGACATCCACGAACGACAGCGGCCCGAGATTGTGCTGCACCAGCGGGATATTGGCGGCCAGCCGCGACACGCGCTTGTTCACATCCTCGAACGGCTGGAGATATGGAAGCTGCACCATCGCGAAAAACGCCTGTTCGAACGGATCGTGGATCGCGGCGGCGGTGGCGAGGATCTGGTCGAAGCACTCCTCGATCGTCGAGGGCACTTCGAGCGGGTGATAGACCGAAGCGCCGATGCCGACCGCGTGGGCGCGCAGCCGCCCGCCGGCGGCCGCCTCGGGCAGCAGGTTTTCCGACAGCAACGCGTGAAGGTTGCAGAGCGTGTAGCGGTTGAAACCGATGTCGCCCGCGTGCTCCGCGAGCAGCTCGATCGCTGCCTTGTGGTTGAGGATCATCTGCGTCTCGTGCGCGGCGCGGCCGACGGCGGCCTCGCCCGCTTCGAGCAACCGCTGCGTCTCCAGCAACGAGTAGGTGTTGCCCTCCAGCCGGCTCGAATTCCACGACAAGTCGATCAGCAGCCGGTCCATCACCTTGCGCAGGTGCGTGCCGGCCGGCAGCGCCTCGCCCGTCGTGCGGCCGAGTGCGGCGAGCTTTTTCCGGAGCCCCGGCGAAAGATACGCGGACACGTTTGGCCGGTAGCCGTCGAGAAACGAAAATACATATCCCACCGGCTTGCGCGCAGTGAGCGGCCGGGTGACCAGGCTTTTGGTTTTCTGAGCCGCGCGCGACAGCAGGATCGAATTGAACTCCGCAGGTGCTTCGGCGAGGGACCACGGATCGGTTGTGAGCGCGGTCGGCAAGGGGGCGGCGGCCACGAGGTAACGGCGGCCGCGGCCCTCGCCGGCGGGCACGATGCGCCCTTGGGCAACCAGCAACGCCAGCCAACGCTGCACGCTCCGCCGGGGCGGCAGCGGTTTGAGCGACTGATGGATCGCGTCCACGGCAGCGCCCTGCGGCTGGCGGCGAAGAAGGCCGACTACAGCGTCGAGCTGGGCGGATGGAAGCGGGGGAGGCATGGCGGAGAAAGTGGCGCGTTTTACGTTAAACGCGCCACTTCGAGGTGTTTTTATGGCGTATTTTCTACGATTGCGCCACTAAATTCAGCTCGTAAAGCCAATCATTTGGCATAATCGCGCCATTATAGGCTGCGTTGTGGCGCAAAAACCCGATCGCGCCGTTACTCCGCTTCCAGAGCGGACTGTGCTGAGGCGTTGGCTGCGAAGTCGTGGTGCTCGGACGGCGATGACCTATTGAGGCTCGCGCCACAGACTGACTGTCGTTGCCCGGAGGTGGGCGGTGCGCTCCGCGCGCGGCCACTCTCGGAGGGATTGAATCCCCGCCGCGCGCGGAGCGCA
>JANXLP010000213.1 GCA_025355125.1 Opitutaceae bacterium
CCGTTCACCGCATGGCCGCCCGGCTCGACGGCGAGATCGATCTCGTCGCCGGCTGCTTCTCCTCCGATCCCGCCAAATCCAAAGCCTCCGGCGAAGACCTCTTCCTCGATCCGAGCCGCGTTTACGCGACTTATCAGGAAATGGCCAAGGCCGAGGCCGCGCTCCCGGCCGATCAACGCATCGACTTCGTCTCCATCGTCACGCGCAACAACACGCACGCCCCCATCGCGAAGACGTTTCTCGAAGCCGGGTTCCACGTCGTGTGCGACAAGCCGCTCTGCTTCACCCTCGCCGAGGGTCGCAAGCTGCGCGACGTCGTGAAAAAGACCGGCAAGGTCTTCGCCCTCACGCATAATTACACCGGCTACCCGATGGTGAAGGAGGCCCGTGACTGGGTCCGCACCGGCAAGCTCGGCCAGCTCATGAAGGTCATCGTCGAGTATCCGCAGGGCTACGGGATCACTGCGCTCGAGGCCAAGACCGTGAGCAAGATCGCCAACTGGCGCATGGACCCGAACGTCTCCGGCATCTCCAACTGCATGGGCGACATCGGCACCCACGCGCACAACCTCGCCCGCTACATCACCGGCCTCGAGACCGAGGAAATCTGCGCCGAACTCTCCACCTTCATCCCCGGCCGCCTCCTTGATGACGATGGCAACTGCCTCGTGCGTTTCAGCGGTGGCGTGAAGGGCATCCTCTTCGCCTCGCAGATTTCGAGCGGCGAGGAAAACAACCTCAACATCCGCGTGTTCGGCACCAAGGGCTCGCTCCAGTGGTTTCAGGAAAACCCCAACGAGCTCATCTGGAAAAAAGCCGACGCGCCGCAGCAAGTCTATCGTCGCGGCAACAACTACCTCTCCGCCGCCGCCCAAGGCGCCACGCGCACGCCCTTCGCCCACCCCGAGGGCTTCATCGAGGCCTTCGCGAACATCTACCGCGGCGCCGCCGTCGCCATCGCCGACTCCATCGCCGGCCGCAAGGCCCCGAAAGAAGGCTACGACTTCCCGACCGTGACTGACGGCATCGCCGGCATGGCGTTCATCGAGAGCGCCGTGAAGAGCGGCAAGGCCGGCGCGAAGTGGGTGAAGTTTCCGAAGCTCTGAAAAGTAGGGCGGGGTCTCTGCCCGCCCTTTCTTCGCCGCGCGCTCTCCCTTTTTCATCATCACAAATCCACGCGTTAAGGGCGGGTCGGAGACCACGCCCTACTTTTTCAATGCAGCTCGTCGAGACTATCAGTTTTCGCCGGGGCAAACTTCCGCACTGGGAGGTTAAAAACGGACGCTACTTCGTCACGGTTCGACTCGCGGACAGTCTGCCGTCGGTGGTCGTCGCACAGCTCCAGGAAACCCACCGCGCCCTCTCGGCCATCGAGTCGGCCTCCGCTCAGTTCGGCGCGCTCCAACGGCAGTATTTCCACACGATGGAGAAGTATCTGGACGCGGGGACCGGGGCCTGCCTGCTACGCGACCCGGCCCATGCCGGCATCGTCCGCACCGAATTGCTCGCCCTCGAAGCGTGGAATGTGGCGGTGCCGCATTTCACGATTAGGCCGAACCACTGGCATGCGTTGATCGTGCCGTCAGCCGACGGCACCCGTTCGCTCGGGGAGATCATGAAGCGGATCAAAGGCCGAACGGGACGACAAGTTCGTGCGACCGCAGGCGGCGGTGGCGTTGTTTGGCAGCGCGAATGGTTCGACCGCTGGATTCGTGATGACCACGAGTGGGACAAAACCGTGGCCTACATCCGCAACAATCCCGTGAAGGCCGGGCTGGCGGCGACGTGGGCGGAACATCCTTGGACGAAGTAAGCGGGGGAGTCGGGCGTGGGTGCGGCGGAGGGCTTGGCGTAGGGCGCGGTCTCCGACCCGCCCT
>JANXLP010000214.1 GCA_025355125.1 Opitutaceae bacterium
GACCTCGTCCTCCTCGACGCACCCGCCGACCTCTACTCGAAAGCCATCAACTCTTTCCCTGCCTCCGCTCGCCTCACCGCCGCCACCCTCGGCGACCCCGCCGCCCCCGACTACGCCCTCGCCTCAAAAACAAAAATCCTCGCCGCCGCCGGCCCCGCGCGCGCCGCCACGTGGGAAAAATTCCTCGCCCAACGCGAACCCGAGCAACGCGAAGCCCGCCCCACCATCGCCAACTACGAAAAACGCGCGCAGCCCGTCACGTTTCAGTTTCCCTTTGATGTCAAAGGAAGCGTCGAGCGCACCCAGGTCGCCCCCGACCTCCGCCTCGTGCTCTTCGCCGGCGAGCCCGACATCGCCAAGCCCATCTTCATGGCGTGGGACGAACGCGGCCGCCTCTGGGTCGCCGAAACCCGCGACTATCCGCACGACGTGAAGCCCGACGGCATGGGCAACGACAGCATCAAAATCTGCGAAGACACCGACGGCGACGGCCGCGCCGACAAATTCACCGTCTTCGCCGATCACTTAAATATTCCCACCGGTTTCACCTTCGCCAACGGCGGCATCATCGTCTCGCAGGCGCCGCGTTTTCTCTTCCTCAAAGACACCAACGGCGACGACAAGGCTGACGTGCGCCAGGAAATCATGACCGGCTGGGGCATCAACGACACCCACGCGCAGGCCAACAATCTCCACTACGGTTTGGACAACTGGCTCTACGGCGCCGTCGGCTACTCCGGCTTCAAAGGCACCATCGGCGGGGTCGAAAAACAATTCGCCCAAGGCACCTACCGTTTCAAAGCCGACGGCTCCGCCCTCGAATTCCTCCATCAGTTCACGAATAACACCTGGGGCCAGAGCATGAATCAATACGGCGATCAGTTCGGAGGAACCGCCAACAACGCCCCCATCTTCTTCGGCGGCATCCCCGCCACCATTGTCCCGAAAGGCGTGCGCGCCATGACCGCCAAGCGCATCAACACCGAGGACAAAGACCACACGATCACCCCCAACTTCCGCCAGGTGGATGTCATGGGCGGCTACACCGCCGCCGCCGGCAGCGCCTTCATCTATTCTGACAACCTCCCCGCCCGCCTGCAGGGCAAGGCCATGGTCTGCGAGCCCACCATGAAGAACATCGCCCTCATGGACGTGCAACGCGACGGTGCCGGCTACGTCGCCCACGACGCCTTCCCCCTCGTCGCCAGCACCGATGAATGGATGTCCCCCGTCTTCGCCGAAGTCGGCCCCGACGGCGCCATCTGGTTCTCCGATTGGCAGAACTACATCATCCAACACAACCCCACGCCCAGCGCCGCCCGCGGCGGCTACGATGCGAAGACCGGCGTCGGCGGCGCCCACGAAAATCCCCTCCGCGACCACGCCCGAGGCCGCATCTACCGCGTCGTCTGGAACCAGGCCAAGCCCGCCAAGCTCACGTCGCTCGCCGGCGCCACCACCGCGCAACTCGTCGCCGCCCTCGGCGACAGCACGCAATTCTGGCGTCTCACCGCCCAGCGCCTCCTCGTCGAGGGCAAACACACCGACGCCGCCCCCGCCCTCAAGCAGGCCGTCGCTACAGCCGCGCCCATCACCGCGATCCACGCCCTCTGGACCCTCGCCGGCCTCGGCCTCCTTGATGAGGCCACCCATCGCGCCGCCCTCACTCACCCCGACACCGCCGTCCGCCGCAACGCCGTCCGCGCCCTCGGTAACGACGCCCGCGCCGTCGCGCTCTACTTCGGTTCAGCCGTCGTCAACGATCCCGATCCGCTTACCCGCCTCGCCGCCCTCGTGAAACTCGCCGAGTTCTCGGAGACCAAACAAATCCAGACCGTCGTCGCCAGCCTCGTCCGAAATCCCGCCAACCAGTCCGACGAATGGCTCAAGGAAGCGACCCGTATTCTCGGCCGCATCCACGGCACCGCCCTCTACCGCGACGGCGAAAACCTTATCGCCGCCTCCGGCTTCGAAACCTTCGGCGCCGACGGCCTGCCCGCCGGCTGGACGCGCCGAGACACCGGCACCCGCGAAGGCAACAAGACCGCCACTTGGACCGCCGCCACCGGCGAAAAAGAATTTCACGGCGGCCTGCGCTCGGTCCATCTCACCGCCCCCGCCGACTGCGATACCACCCTCTACACCGAGGTTCCCGTCAAACCCAACACCCAGTATCGCCTCGCCGGCTGGGTGAAGACGAAAAACCTCTCCGGCCGCATCAACCTCGGCGAAACCTTGAGCAAAGTGGAAACCGAAATTGTGCGTCGTCGCGATTCCGACTGGGCCGAGATCGAAACCGACTTCAACAGCGGCCCCCGCACGCAAGCCAGCATCAGCCTCGTCTTCTCCGGCCGCGGCGAAGTCCTCCTTGATGACGTGCGCCTCACCGAACTCATCCCGCTCGACGATCCCAACAAAGTCATCATCGCCGACGCCAAACGCGGCGAGCAGCTCTTCTTTAAACATCCCGCCGCCTGCATCCTCTGCCACGCCGTCAAAGGCCAGGGCAGCAACGTCGGCCCCGCCCTCGACGGCATCGCCTCCCGCACCACGCCCGCCTACATCCACGAAAGCCTGCTCGAGCCGAGCAAGGTCATCGCGAAGGGCTACGAGCAATACACCGTTTCCCCCATGCCCCCGATGGGCGTCATCTTCAGCCCGCAGGAACTCTCCGACATCGAAGCCTTCATCCAAACCCTGAAGTAATTCCCCAATTCTCCGTTCCAGCATTCCCTCTTTCCACATCCATCCCTCCTTCACTTTACCATGAGCAAAAAAATCAACATCGCGATCATCGGCCTCGGCTTCGGTGCTGAATTCATTCCGATCTACCAGGGCCATCCCAACGCCCACCTCCTCGCCGTCTGCCAGCGCGACCCAAAGAAGCTGCAATCCATCCAAGACGCCTTCGGGATTCCGCGCGGCTACACCGATTACGACGAACTCCTCAAAGACCCCGACATCGACGCGATCCACATCAACACCCCCATCCCCGATCACGCCGAGCAATCCATCAAGGCCCTCAAAGCCGGCAAACACGTCGCCTGCACCGTCCCGATGGCCACCTCCATCGCCGACTGCAAAAAGATCGTCGAGCTCACCAAAAAGACCGGCCTCAAATACATGATGATGAAGACGGTCGTTTACGCCCGTGAATACCTCTACGTCAAAGAACTCTACGACAAGGGCGAGCTCGGCAAAATCCAGTTCCTCCAAGCAAGCCACCAGCAGGACATGGACGGCTGGCCGAACTACTGGCCCGGCCTTCCGCCGATGTGGTATGCCACGCACTGCGTCGGCCCCATGCTCGCACTCACCGACGCCACCGCCGAATACGTCTCTTGCTTCGGCTCCGGCACGATCCGTCCCGAACTCGCGAAAAACTACGGCTCGTCCTTCGCCGTCGAGACCGCGCACATCAAATTCAAAGACTCCGATGTGACCGCGCGCATCATCCG
>JANXLP010000224.1 GCA_025355125.1 Opitutaceae bacterium
GGCGCGGGTGTGCGCGGAGATGACGGCGCAGGCGGTGGCGGTGCCGGCGGTTTTGAGGAAGTGGCGGCGGGTGAACATGGGGCGGCGTGGCGAGGAGGGCGGATGTCGGCAGGATGCCAGCGCTAAGGGGAAGGGCGGGTCGGAGACCGCGCCCTACGCGAGGATGTCGCGCACGACGTGGCCGTGGACATCGGTGAGGCGGAACTGGCGGCCTTGGAAACGGAAGGTGAGTTTTTCGTGATCGATGCCGAGCTGGTTCAGAATCGTCGCCTGCAAGTCGTGCACGTGGACTTTGTTTTTGACGGCGTTGAAACCGAACTCATCGGTCTCGCCGTAGGAGATGCCGGGCTTCACGCCGCCGCCGGCCATGAATTGGGTGAACGCATACGGGTGATGATCGCGGCCCCAGTTTTTGGTATCCTCGATCTTTCCTTGCAGGAACGGTGTGCGGCCGAACTCGCCGCCCCAGATCACGAGGGTGTCGTCGAGGAGGCCGCGTTGTTTGAGGTCTTGGATGAGGGCGGCGGAAGGGGCGTCCACGTCGTCGCACTGAATCTTGAGCTGGGTATTCAAGTTGCGGTGCTGATCCCAGCCGGCGTGCATGACCTGGATGAAACGCACGCCGCGCTCGGCGAGGCGGCGGGCCATGAGACAGTTGTAGGCGTAGCTGCCCTGGCGGCGGACCTCGGGGCCATACATGGCCATGGTGGCTGCGGACTCTTTGGAGAAATCGGTGAGTTCCGGAACGCTGGCCTGCATCTTGTAAGCCATCTCGTATTGGGCGATGCGGGTGGTGATCTCGGGATCGCCGAATTCGGCGCGCTTGATCTCGTTGAGGTGCGCGAGGTCGTCGAGCATGCCACGGCGGACGGCGCGACTCATGCCGTTGGGGTTGGAGAGGTAGAGGACGGGATCGCCGGCGCCGCGGAAGGCCGCGCCCTGATATTTGGTGGGGAGGAAGCCGCTGCCCCAGTAGAAATCGTAGAAGATCTGGCCGCAGCTGGCCTCCTTGTCGCGGGAAGTCATGACGACGAAGGCGGGCAGTTCCTCGGTCTCGCTGCCGAGGCCGTAGCTGAGCCAGGCGCCCATCGAAGGGCGGCCGGCCATCTCGGAGCCGGTCATGAAGAACGTGATCGCGGGCGCGTGATTCACGGCCTCGGTGTGCATCGATTTGACGAAGCAAAGGTCGTCGGAGATGGACGCGATCTTGGGCAGGAAATCGGAAACCCACGCGCCGGATTTGCCGTGCTGGGCGAAGTTGGAAATCTCGCCGAGGACGGGGCGAGCGGTCTGCGTGCCCGTCATCGTGGAGAAACGTTTACCGCCGGCGACCTCGTCGGGGATCTGCTTGCCGTGCCACTCGCGGAGCTTCGGCTTGTAGTCGAAGAGATCGACGTGGGACGGCGCGCCGTTTTGGAAAAGATAGATGACGCGTTTCGCCTTGGGCGCGAAGTTGGGGAAATCGGGCAGGCCGGGGACGCCGGTGCGCGGAATGAGATTGGACGGCGTAGTCGCGGCAAAACCGTCGCGACCGAGGAGTGAGGCGAGGGCGGCGGTGCCGACGCCCATCGCGCTGCGACCGAAAAACTGGCGGCGGGTGTAGAGGGCGTTGCCTTGCTGGAGAGGGTTCATGGGGGATGGGATTGCCGATTTTTGATTGGCGATTGCCGATTGTGAGAGCGGAGCGCTGGGCGGGGGTAGGGGCGCGGTGCGCGGGGGGAGTGAGCTGAATTGCTTCGTTGCTACGCTCCTCGCAATGACGATGAGGGGCGCGGAAGGCGGGTTGGAGACCGCGCCCTACTTCAGGATTTAGAGAGGGTTTCGTCGAGGTTGAGTAGCAGGAGGCAGAGGGTGGTCCAGGCGGCGTGCTCGACGGGGGCGAGGGTGGTGGGGCGGGGGGCTGCGCCGATGGCGGAAAGTTCTTTGGCGGCGGCGGGATCGGCGGCGAATTCCATGCGGAGTTTGGCGAGGCGCGCGGTAAGGATTTTTTTCTCGGAGGCGGCGGGAGCGTGCGCGGTGGCGAGACGGAAGGCTTCGTCGATACGCGCGGAATCGGTGGGCGCGCTGGCGATGACGCGCTGGGCCATCACGCGGGCGGCCTCGACGTAGGCGGGATCGTTGAGCGTGACGAGGGCGTGCATGGGCGTGTTGGTGCGGGCCATTTTCACGGTGCAGACCTGACGCGCACCCGCGTCGAAGAATGTCGTCGGGCCGACGATGCGCCGCCAAAAAACGTAGAGGCTGCGGCGGTAGAGGGCGTCGCCGTGATCCTGCATGTAAGTCTTCTGGCCGAAGGTCGCTTCTTCCCAGATGCCGGGCGGTTGGTAGGGTTTTACGGACGGTCCGCCGGGTTGCTCGACGAGAAGGCCGGCGGCGGAAAGCGCCTGGTCGCGGAGCATCCACGACGACAGGCGGTAGCGCGGGCCGCGGGCGAGGAGACGGTTTTCCGGATCGTGTTCGTGGGCGGCGGGCGTGATGCGCGACGATTGTTGGTAGGTCGAGCTCGTGACGATGAGGCGGTGGAGCGCCTTTACGTTCCAACCGCTGGAGACGAATTCGGTGGAAAGCCAGTCGAGTAATTCGGGATGAGAGGGGCGCTCGCTTTGCACGCCGAAGTCCTCGGCGGTCTTCACGAAGCCGGTGCCGAAGAAGGCCTGCCACGCGCGGTTGACGGCGGTGCGGGCGGCGAGAGGGTTGGCCGGCGAGACGAGCCAGCGGGCGAGATCGAGACGGTTCATGCGCGCGGGGGGCGCCGCCGGGGCGGCGTTCGTTGAAGTTGAAGTGGACGCTGAAGGGGTCGGCTCGCTGGCGCTCGCCGCTACGGGGACGGTGGCGCGCTGGAAAATTTCGGGAACGTGGCCGAGCACGCGGACATCGGTGACGGCCTCGTAGTTGCCTTTGGTGAGAACGAAGGTGTCGCGCGGTTTCGCGAGTTGGTCCATGATCATGACCTTGGTGATATTCGCGGCGGCGGTGTCGCGGGCACGCACGGCGTCGAGGAGGGTTTGCAGGAGCGCGGCGTATGTGGGATCGGGCGCGACGTCGCGGAAGTAAGGCAGCGCCTCAAGTAGGCCGACGACGGCGCGCTTGGCCGGGGTGGGTTTCGCGTGGGTGGCGAAGAGGTTTCCGGGGAGCTTGATCGCGTCGGGCGACTCGCTGACGGGTTTGCCCTCGGGGCGGGGGAATTTTTTGATTTCGAACGTCTCCACTTCCTTGCCAATGGCGTCCAGGCGTTCCTGCGCGAGTTTGACGGCGTCGCGCTCCGCGTCGGTGGAGAGATCGAGGATGGGGACGATCTGGCCACCGCGGCTGCTGCCGCTGGCACTGCCGGTTTCGGACATCTGGTTGAAGATATCGTAGAAGGCGAAATAGTCGGTCTGCTTGAACGGGTCGAACTTGTGGTCGTGGCAGCGGGTGCAGTTGAAGGTGGCGCCGAGCCAGACGGTGGCGGTGGTCTCGACGCGGTCGAAGACGTTTTCGACGCGGGTTTCCTCCGCGATGCGGCCGCCCTCGCCGTTGAACATGTTGTTACGATGAAAACCGCTCGCGATTTTTTGGTCGCGGGTGGCGTTGGGCAGCAGATCGCCGCCGAGTTGTTCGATGGAAAATTGATCGTAGGGCAGGTTGGCGTTGAGCGCGTTCACGACCCAATCACGCCAAGGCCACATGGTGCGCTCGGGGTCGCCTTGGAAACCGTTGGTGTCGGCGTAGCGAGCGATCTCGAGCCAGTCCCAGGCCCAGCGTTCGCCGTAGCGGGGCGAGGCGAGGAGGCGGTCGGTTAGATTTTCGAATGCCGATTGCGGATTTGTGATGGAGGCGCGCTCAAAGGCGGCGACTTCGGCGGGGGTGGGCGGGACGCCGGTGAGGTCGAGGGAGACGCGGCGGATAAGTTCGGCGGGCGTGGCGCGGGCGGCGGGGGAAAGTTTTTCTCGGGTGAGGCGGTCGAGGACGAAGGCGTCCACTGGATTTTCGATTGGCGATTTTCGATTGGCGATTTTCGGAACGGGGGGGCGCACGGGGGCGACGAAGGCCCAGTGCTCGGCCCAAGGGGCGCCTTGGGCGACCCAGCGACGGAGGAGGTCTTTTTGGGCGGCGGTGAGTTTGCGGTTGGATTCAGGGGAAGGCATCACCTCCTCCTCGTCGTGGCTGAAGATGCGGGCGATCAGTTCACTCTCGTCGGGTTTGCCGGGGACGATGGAGGCGAGTTCGGATTTGCCACCGGCGAAGGCGGCGTCGCGTTGGTCGAGGCGCAGGCCGGCTTTGCGTTTGGGGGCGTCGGGGCCGTGGCAGTGGTAGCAGTTCTCCGCGAGGATAGGCTGGATGTCGCGGTCGAAGCTGACCGGTGTTTCCGCGGCGTGACTTGCGAGCGCAGTGGCGAGCGCGAACGACGCAGAGAGGAAAGCAAGGAGCCGACGTTTTACCCGGGGTGGGGTGAGTAACATAGCGCGACGCTAGCAGGGCGGACGCGGCACGGCAATTACGCGAACGCGTAAATCGGTGGTTTGATCAACGCACGAGGCCGTCTTTGACGGCGAGGGAGACGGCGGCGGCCTGGCAGTTGACGTGGAGCTTCCGGTAGATGCCGCGCATCGTGTAATCGACGGTGTGCGGGTTGAGTTCGAGGCGGTCGGCGATCTGCTTTTTGACGGAGCCCTCGACCATGAGTTTGAGGACGCTCTCTTCGCGCGGGGTGAGGCCGTAGTCGCGGTTTTTGCGGGCGGGAGCGAGGCGGGCGAACATCTCAAGGACGCGGCGGGCGACGCGGGGATTCATGGGTGAACCGCCGGAAGCGGCTTCGTCAATGGCGGCCATGATCTGGCGGAGCGGTTCAGATTTCAGGAGATAACCGGAGGCGCCGGCGCAGATGGCGCGGAAGATCTTGTCGTCGTCCTCGAAGACGGTGAGGACGAGAATGCTGATTTCGGGCGCGAGCTGTTTGATGCGGGCGATGCCCTCGATGCCGTCGATGCCGGGCAGGCCGACATCGAGCAAGATGACGGCGGGGTGCGCTTCGGTCGCGAGGGCGGCGAGGGCGGCGAGGGCGTCTTCGCAGCGCTCAAAGGCGCGGGGCGTGCTGGCGCCGGGGCGGGCGAGCAAGGCGCGCTCGGTGGCGCGGCGAAACACCGCGTTATCCTCGATGAGCCAGGTGGTGGGGGCGGACATGGGGTTCGTGTGGGTATCTGAGATTTTTTTAGGAGGCGGGCTGAAAGAGCACTCGCTTACGCTCGCGGCTACAAGATTCCGGAGATTAAGAGGCGGGCACGCGCAAGGTGATGCGGGTGCCGCAGTCGGTAGCGGTGTCGATGACGCAGGTGCCGCCGACAGTGCGGGCGCGGTTGCGAAGGCTGTTGAGACCGACGCCGCGGTTCACGGTGGCGAGGTCGAAGCCGCGGCCGTCGTCGGCGATGCCGAGTTCGATGAAGGCCGCTGCGCGGCGAAGGGAGAGATCGACGTGTCGGGCGTTGGAGTGGCGGGCGATGTTGGCGAGGGCTTCTTTGAGGAAGAGAAATACCTGCCGGCGGGTATCGGCGGACCACGTGGGCGGAAGCGGCTCGTTGTCGCCGGTCCAGCGGACCTCGCGGCTGGGCAACATGCGGGCGGCGGCGAGTTTCAGATGGGCGGCGAGGTCGATGCCCATTTCCTGACGCGCGCCGACGAGCCAGAGAACCTCGCGCATGGCATCGGTGGTTTCGCGGGCCACGCGGTTCACCTCGAGCCAGTCTTCGCGCGGGGCGGACGCGGGTGCGGAGGCATCGGCGGCGGTTTCGCTGAGGACGGCGAGGCCGGCGAGATTACTGCCAATCTCGTCGTGGAGATCGTGGGCGAGGCGGGTGCGGAAACGCTCGAGGTCGCGCTCGCGGCGGCGGCGGAGGGTGGTGAGATACACGCCGATCACGGCGAACGCGGCGAAGGCGGAGCCGGCGCTGAACCAGAGGGCGCGGCGGCGGGCGGTAGCGTCGAGGTGGGTGCGCTGAGTAGCGAGTCGCGCGAGCTGGGATTGGAGGGCGGTGCGGTGACGCCAGGAGGCGACCCAAGCGGGCAATTCGATGAGGCGGCCGTAGCTGGTGAAGCCGTCGATGAGTTGGCCGATGGGCCAGGTTTTGCTGCGCTCGCTGGTGTCGGGCACGGCCATGGCGGTGGCGGTGCGGGCGAGGTTGACGCCATCGGCATAGACTTCGATTTCGGACAGGCCATAGCGCTTGGATTGCAAGCCACCGCCGGGGGCGAGCATAACGATCTGCACGTAGCGCGCAGTGACGCCGTTGACGGGAATGGTGACGGGGTTGTTGCCCGGGTTGGGGAAATCCGCGGCGGAGGCGTCGAGAACGATGGTGGGATTTTGAAATGCCGGGTCGTCGGCGACTTCTACGCGAAAGCGCGACGGGAACGCGAAGCCGGGGATATCCGCGCCCAGTCGCGCATGCACCGGGTGGATGCGGATTTCCTGCAACGCGACGCGACGGCCGAGATCGAGGCGCATCCACGGTGCGTCGTCACCCGCGGGGACGGGGCCGACGTAGAGACCGTCGTAGGGCAGGAGTTCGCGGCGCACGGGCGGGCCGAGGGGAGTGCGCCCATCGACGAGATTGGCTGAGGCCCAGCGGGGTGGGAGATTGACTGTGGCTGAGGCGGTGACGGGGCGGCCGATGGCGAGGTTGCGCGGGCCGGAGAGCACCATGATTTCGGCGAGGGCAAAGAAGTGCTGGTCGTTTTCGACGGCGAGTTTGGTGGCGGTCACGCGCACGTAGCGGGCGCGACGGCCGCCGACGGGCAGGGCGACGGGGGCGATGCCGGGATCGGGGAAATCGGTTTCGGTGAACACGGCCACGGGCGTGAATGTGGCGAAAGCGGGGTCGTCGGAGAGGTCCACGCGGAAGCGCGGGGGGAAACCGTAGGCGGCGTGATCGACCGACTGCCAGTCCAGCTGGGCGGGTGCGAGGGCGATCCAGTCGATGGGCTGCGGAGATTGGAGATCGATCTGGACCCACGGCGAGGTGGGCGGGGCGGCGGCGAGGCGCGGGTGTTGGTAGCCGAATTGAGGGACGGTCTGGCCGACGACGGGGGTTCCGAGGGCGGCGAGTTCCTGTTGGGCGGCCGATTCGAGGCGATCGTTTTCGCGGAGCGCGGGACTGAACCAGCCGAGCCACGAGTCGCCGGGGGCGGCGGTGGCCGTAGCGGCCGCGAAGATCGTGGCGGCGACGAGGGTGAAGAGGAGGCGCGACATGGGGCGGATGACGCGGGCGGGGGCGCGGAGGCGGGGTTCGGCGACCCCGCCCT
>JANXLP010000229.1 GCA_025355125.1 Opitutaceae bacterium
CGTGAGCCTCGACTGGCTCGTGGCCTGGCTCGCCGCGCAGAAGGACACTCCCTTCGGCCCTCAATCCCTCGGCTGGCTCACCGGCTGGCTCATGGTCCTCCCCAACGCGATCCTCGCCTTCTTCTACGCCGCCCGCCGCCGCGCCGATATCGTTTACGCCTCACAGGTCGGCGACGGCCACATCTGCATTCCGCTCTGCCTCGGCCTGGGCGCTCTCGTGCAACCGCTGCCCGTGCCGCCCATGTTTTCCCTCGGTCTCGGCATTCTCGTGGGCGCGACCGTCGTCCATGCGCTCGCGATCACCACCACCGGCGGCCTGCCCCGCTGGCTCGGCTGGCCTCTGCTCGCCGCCTACGCGTGGTTCGTCGGCACCGGTCTCTTCGCCTAAAATCGCCGCGCCTTATTCAGTCACCAGTGGATCGACGCGAAATTTTTCGCCCAGCTCCACCAACCCCGCCTGTGCCTTGAGCCAGCCCGCCTCGGCACGAATCTCCAACATTGTTTTCTGCGTGTGATTGCACACGAGGTAACTCGCCGCGCCCACCCGCAGCAGCGCATCGTAGCGCGTGCCCGTGGCCTCCAGTGCGAAAATTAAATCGCCCACCTCCGCCGGTTCCGCCGCCGCCGCCGCGCGCAACGGCCCCGCATCCGCCGTCACCCGCAGGCCAAAACTCTCCACCCGCGGCCCCGCGTAGGCCAGCACCCCACCATGCTTCGCCGCGAGCGACAGCACCGCCCACTCGTCGAACACGACGGCGCCATAAACGGCGCGCATGCGCTCGAGCGCGGCTTGGATATGAGTGCGGGCGGCAGCGAGGTCCATGCGCGCGAACAAACGCAATCGCTCCGGCGTGGCAAGCCACCGCCGCGCTTATCTGCCCCCGCCGATGCGCACCACATCGCCCGCCGCCAGCGGCAGCGGCCCCGTGTTCGCATTTTTCGCCGCATACGCGAGCTGCCCCGCTCGGATCACCTGGATCGCGCGCGCCGCCACCTGCACCTGCGCCGCCTGCGCGCCACCCGCGAGCGTGAGTCCCTGCCGCCACGGCACGCGCACTACGCCCCCCGTCGCCACATCGACAAACGTCACCATCCCCGCCCGCGCCAGCTTCGCCGCCGCGCCGATCCCGCCATCCGCCACCGAGCCCGTCGCGCGCACCGCACTCGCCGCGACCTTGCCCGTGGTCTTCACCACCGTGCCCGCAGTTTCCCCCACGACCACGACCGTCGTCGCCACGAGTTTCACGGGCGCAGTCACAACCTTGGTCGCAAGACAACCGCCCCAGCCACTCATCGCCGCCACCGCGAGCAGACACCCACCGGCCCGGCGGATGGGCGACAATTTCCGGCTCACTTCTTCACCGCAAAGATCTCGTTGAAGAACGTGCGCATGTGCGACCATGAGCGCTTGTCCGCCGCCGCGTTGTAGCCGATGCCAGTCAGCCCCGCCTTGGCCGCGAGCGTGTCCGCGCCGAGATTGGTGAACGCGTGGACCGCGCCCGCGTAGCTGATGAACTGATAGTCGATCTTGGTCGCCTCCAGACTCTTCATGAAGTCACCGGTCTGCTCCCGCGTGACGAACGGATCGGCCCCACCGTGGCAGATGAGAAATTTCGCCTTGTTCGCCGCCGCCGTCTCCGCCGTGGCCGGAATCAACGAGCCATGGAAACTCACGATGCCCGCGAGCGGAGCGCCGCTGTAAGCCAGCGCCTGACTCACCGCCCCGCCGAAACAGTAGCCGATGGAAGCCACGCGCTTCGGATCGACGAGCTTCGTCGCGAGCAACTGGTCGAGACCGGCCCGCGCACGCTCCGCCATCAGCGGCTTGCCGTAAAATTGAGAGGAGAGCTCGGTCGCTTTCTTCGGGTCTTCCGTCGTCACGCCCGCGCCCTACATATCGGTCGCGAACGCCACGTAACCAAGCTTCGCGAGCTGGACCACGCGGTTCTTCGCGTAGTCCGTGAGGCCCCACCATTCCGGCACCACCAGCACGCCAGGCGCTGGCTTCTCGGCCGACACCTTGGCGTCGTCGTAGGCGAGGTAGCCCTCAAGTTTCACGCCCGCGTGCTCATAAGCCACAGGCTGGGTGACCACCTTGGCGTTAGCGACGGTGACGACCGCCAATGCGGTGCAGAAGCGAAGGAATTTTTTCATGGAAAAACCTACCGTGGCCACCCGCGCGCCGGCGTCAAACCGCGCGCGTAGATCGCCTCGCCTCAGGCCGTGAAGCCGCCGGCGATGTAGTCCTTGAGGTGCTTCGCCTCGTCGCGGTGGAGATCCGCCAACCAACGCGAAACGTCACCGATTGAAATCAATCCGATCAGGCGATCACCGCGCACGACCGGGAGATGTCGGCAGCGTTTCTCCGCAAAAATCACCATCGCTTCCTCCACCGTGTTTTCCGGCCCGATGGTGAGCACCTCTCGGGTCATCACCTCACTCACGCGCATCTCCGAGGGATTCACGTTCGCACCCACCACACGCCGCAGCACATCGCGCTCGGTGAAGATACCGGCGAGTTGCTCGCCCTCGAGCACCACGATGCAGCCGATCCGGTTACGATTCATTTCGGCAACGGTCGCGGCAATGGTCAGAGACGAAGCGACGGTGTGGAGCACGGGGCCCTTGCGCTCCAAGAGCGCGGATAACGGGGTATTCATATTTCCTGGGGGTTTTGAGCCGGCAGGAATTTGCCGTCTCAGGGTGAGACGAAACATGGCCCGACTCCGCCCCACCGCAAGCCCGCGCTCATGTCCCGATGCCCTGGCTTTACCCGCGGAACTTCAGGCGATTTCCAACTCCAGGCGCAACGCCACAGAGGCGAGCTTATGCCCGTCCACGAGCGAGATCGGCAGCAGGTTGGGCCGGTCCGCTTCCACGATGGCCGTGCGGGCAAAATTTCCAGTCGTGATCAGAACCCCGATGGCACGCGGCAGCAGGCTCCCTCGAAGTTCGGCCACCTCGCGGCGACCGACCGCCTGCGACCAGCGCTTCGCCTGCACCTGGATCATCTGGTTTTCCAGCGGCCAAATCGCTCGCGGCAACCGCGCGACGACATCCACCCCGCCATCGGCCGATTGTTTCGTCACCCGCACTTCCCGGAAATGCGAAGCGACCAAAGCCTTTTTCACGAATCGCTCGAAAGCCGCCGGCGTCAGCGCGTTCAGTCGCGCGATCGTCGCCGCAATCTGTTTGGCCGAAAAACTCGCCGGTTCCGCCAGCAGCGCCTCCGCGCTGAGCGCCGGGTCGCGGTGAGCGCGCGCCACGATCTTTTTGATCCCCGCCTCCAAGCCAGGGTGCGCCTCTTTAACCTCTAGCCGCAGCAGTTTGAATATCCACGCGTTGCCGTCCGAACCCAACAAATCGGCCTGATTCTCGCGCGCGTGCTCCAGATATTTGTAGATGCCCGAAAATCGCCAGCGCTTGTCGGGCGATCCAGCCGACTTGCGGTGCCGAAAAAGCGAAAACACATAAACCGGGAAGAGCCCATCACCCTGCTGGGTGATTCTCAGGTTTTGCCCGGAGAGATTCTGATCTCCGATTTTTCCCGTGCCGGTGTAGGTGAGAATCGAGCCGTCGGCGCGATCAGAATAGGGATTGTCCTGCGGATTGGATTCCTGCGCCGAATTCGAAAACAAAACCACCCGCGCGACCTTCCCCTTGCTGTCGGTGGAAATCCGGACACCGCCGGAATTTCCAATTTTCAACTCCTTGCGGATGAGATCATGGGCGTAAAGTTCGCCCAAAACAAAAGGCGCCGCATTCATGGCGCGGATCGCGGCGCTTGGAAGGCGCTGCCGCCGGCGCCGGCCTGAGATTCAAAAAATCGCATAACTTAATTTAGGCCGGGCGAACCGGATGTCGAACTGTCAATCGGCGCGTCGGCGGGCGGTAAAAACGAACCGTGGTCCCCGCCGCTGACGACCCGAAACGTCGCCCGCCTTCGTTCCAATACCTACGCGAACAGGACCCGCACCGCCTTGCCCTTACCATCGCTCGTCACGTAACACGGCCGCGTCTCCACGTCGTAGCCGTGGTTTGGCGGGATGCCCATCGCGCGGTAGATCGTCGCGTGCAGGTCCGGGATCGTCACCGGGTCCTTGATCGTTTTGCACGGACGCTCGTCCGCCGTCACGCCGTGGACATAGCCGCGCTTCAAGCCACCGCCAAACATCAGCACGCTGCCCGCCGCCGTGAAATGCCGGTGCATGCCGTAGAATTTCTCGTCGTTGAGCACCGCCGGCACCGGCACCTGGTCCTTCACCGCTTTCTCCGGTTTGCCCTCCATCATCATGTCGCGGCTGAACTCGCTCGCGATCACGATCAGCGTGCGGTCCAGCATCCCGCGTTCTTCGAGATCGCGCACGAGCTGGGCGATGGGCGCGTCGATCATTTGCTTCATACCGACCAGCCGCGCATGGCCGTTCTCGTGTGTGTCCCAATTGAGAAACGGGATGTATTCCGTCGTCACTTCGATGAACCGCGCGCCCGATTCGCACAGCCGCCGCGCCAGCAGGCAGCCCAGACCAAAACGCCCGATCATGCTCTCCTCGTATTTCGCACCGAAGCGCGCCTTGGTCGCGTCGCCCGGCGAATCGAAACGCGTGCCCGGCTCGTAGCCGGGGAAATACTTCCGCGTGCGCTCCAGCGGCTCCAGCGAAAGATCGAACGCCTTCGCCGCCGGCGAACTCAGTAGCCGATGCGCGTTGTCCATCGAGCGCAGCAGCGAATCTTTCTGATAACCACTACCGTCCCGGCCAATGGGACTCGCCGCGAGGAGTTCACGATAGAATTTATCGCGGTCGGCAAAGCGCCCCGGGCTCATCCCCGCCGGCGGACGGACCGCATCGGCCGCCTGCTCGGGGAACGCCACGTTGAACGGCCCGTATTCGCTCCCCAGAAACCCCGCCGTCGTGAACGCCTTCAGCTCCTCGCCCTCGCCGAGATCGAAGCGCTGGCCGATGTTGATGAACGCCGGCATCGCCGCATCGTTCGGCCCCAGCGTGCGCGCGATCCATGCGCCGAGATGCGGCGCCGCCACCGTCTGCGGCGGCACATAGCCCGTGTGCCAGTTGAACTGGTGCCGTGAATGCAAAATGAACCCAAGATCCGCCGCCTGCATCCCGCGGATCAACGTCCCGCGATCCATCACCTGCGCGAGATTTTCCAAACCCGCCGAGAAACGCACGCCATCCACATTGGTAGGAATCGAGGGAAACGTGCTGAGCACTTCGTTCGGATCCATCCCCGCGCGGTAGGCCGTGTAGCGCTTCGGATCAAAGGTCTCCGTGTGCGCCATCCCTCCCCCCATCCAGAGCACGATCACACGATCCGCCGTCGGCGCGATTTTCTCCAGCGCCTGCTCCGCAAACAATGACTTCGGCGCACCCGCCGCGAGGGCCGCGAGCGTCGCCGCCGAGGCGGTTTTCAGAAAATCGCGACGCGACCAGAGATCGGGATTGGCCCGGCGATAAGCGTGCTGCGCGGTGAGACGGTGGAGATTCATGACGGGCGCGTGATGATGGGGATAAAAAGCGACTCAGTTGATCAGTTGAAATTCGGGCAGCATCGTCAGCGCCCAGAGCAGATCCTGCACGCCTTCGGATTTCACCGGCGAGCCGACGACCGCGACCGCCGCAGCCTGCTCCGCCGCCGTGGGAGGACGGCTCAGCGCGTTGCGATAAAGCGACGAGACCAGCGCGGCCGTGTCGGCGGGTGTGTCGGCGGCGAGTTTGTCGGCGCCTTTCTTCAAGAGCCGCGCGAGCGTCGCGCCGTTGGTCAACTCCAGCGCCTGCAACGTCGTCGCCGTGCCCTGCCGCACGGTCATCACTTGCTCGCGATTCGGCCGGCCGAGCGAAGCCATCAACGGATCAGCCGCCATCAGCGAGGCGCGCGCCACCGGCAGATTTTCCGGTTTGGCCGCAGCGAGTTCGAGGAAGCTCCGGCCGAGCCTCCATGGCGCGAGTTCGACGTCGCCCAGTTCGACGATGTTGCCCGGCAACGCGTTCCAAGAGGCGTCCGAAACAAAATCCAACACTTCGCCGCCCGCGCGAATGCGAGCGTAAAGGATCAAGCCCGCCGGATTGTCGGCTTCCGCCGGAAAGTCCAACTGCGGCGCTGCCGGATCGAAGGGCAGCGGCTTTCCGTCCGGCCCCATCGCCGCAGGCGGCACGGGCGAAGTGCCGTCCGCGGCCAGATTGGTCGCCGTGACGGTGATCGTGTTTTCACCCACCTTCATACTCGCCAGCACGTCGTAAGAATCGGCAGCCGTGCTCGTGCGCGACGAAGCGTTGGCGACAGATTTTCCGTTGATCGTGATGTTATAGCGGTTGTCCGCCGCGATCGTGACAAACGCTTCCGTGGGCAACGTCGTGAGGTTCAGCACCCGCTTAAACACCACCGCCAGAGGCTTAGTTTTCACCTGCGCATTCGGCGCGGTCCAAATCCATTTCGGCTGCAGGGGCAGCTTCTCGCCCGGCGTGCGCTGGAGCGCCACATCGCGGTTCAGTTTCGCGTCGGCCTTCGGATAACTCGAACCGCTCAACGTCATGATCGCATCGGAGAATTGCTCGGCGCTCAGGCGCCGCACCGCCGGCCCGCGAAACACGTAATTTTCCTCGGTCTCCGCCACATTGACCGTCGGCAATTGATAAGCACGCGACGTGAGGATGCGCGCCATGGTGCGCTTGAGATCAAAGCCATTGGCGACGAGGTCTTCGGCCAGCCAGTCCATCAGCTCGGGCGACCACGCGGGTTTGTCCATCTCATCCACGGGCTCGACCAGACCGTAGCCCATGAAGCGCTGCCACAGCCGATTCACGATCGTGCGCGGCAGCCGGCCGTTTTTCCGGCCCGTGATCACATCGGCGAGCTGGCGCTTCCGCGTTGCCGGATCGGCCTTGGTATCAATCAGGCCGAGTTCTTCGTAGAGAAATTTCACCTTTCCGATGTGCCCCGTGGGTTTGTCGCACTCGGCAATTTCGAGCGGACCATCCGAGTAGATGCTAGCGAGACCGTAGGAGTCCTTGAGCGTGTATTCGTTGATAAAGCTGTCGTGGCACGACGCGCACTTGAGATTCACGCCGAGGAAGACCTGCGCCACACCCTGCGCCGCCTGCATCGGCGGCACCATGCTCGCATTGACCGCGCCGCGCCAAAGAATGCCGTTGGCAAAACCCTCCGCCTCGGCGCCGGGATTGATGAGCTGCGCCACGAACTGATCGTAGGGCACATTCCGCGCGAGCGCCTTGTAGAGCCACGGCGTGATCGCCTTGCGGCCGCCGTCGATGTAGCCCGTGCCCTTGTAGTCGTTTCGCAAAAGGTCGTTCCAAAACGTCAGCCAGTGCTCCGCGTAGTTTTGATTTTCGCCCAACAAGCGCTCCACCAGCCGCGCGCGCTTGTCGGCAGACTTATCGTCCACAAAAGCAGCCAGCTCCACCGACGGCGGCAACAGCCCCACGGTGTCGAGCCACACGCGACGCGCATACGTGCGGTCATCGACGAGCTTGGGCCACACGGCCTGTTTTTTCTTGAACACCGCATCGACGAAGCCATCGACCGGATTCTCGAAGCTCGCCGGCACCGCCAACGTCGCCAGCTCGCGCGAGCGCAGGTTGGCCGGCTCGTGCTTGAAAAAATTAATCTCCTTCGGCCACGCCATGCCCTGGTCGATCCACGCGCGAAACACCGCCACTTGGGCCGGCGTGAGTTTCTTGCCCTTCTTCGGCATCACCGTTTCCGGGTCGAGGCTCGTGATCAACTCCACGACGGAACTCTTCGCACTCTCGCCGAGGACCACGGGCACGCCGTTCTCACCGCCGTCCAAAAAGTCTTCCCGCGTCTCCAGACTGAAGCCGCCCTTGTTTTTCCCACGTGCATGGCACTGCACACAGCTTGCCTCGAAAATCGGCTGAATATCCTTGGCGAAATCCACGTGCGCCTTAGCCGCCGCCGGCCACTGCGCGGATTTCTCCGCTGGCACGGCCGCCTGCGTGAGGCTGAAGATGGCCGTGAGCGGCAGCCCAAAAATCAAAGCCATGGCGCCACGGTGCAGACGAAAAGAGGAAAGCTGATTCACGGGGTAAAAGAAAACACACCTTACTCAACCGATGCAAAAAAAACAAGGCCGCCGGCACACTAACTCCGCACCTTTTCGCTGGTAATATTCAGCGCTGTCTTAAACGCGCTGTCTATTACAACATCGATCACGTCTTCAACCGTGATGCCGCTTGCGAGATACCTCCGGCGCGATTTGCTGTCCGCAACGTCTTCAACTTCAAATTACACCCATGAGCGCTGGCAAAATCATCCTGATCGTTTTCGGCGGCCTCGCCGCCCTCGCCCTTGTCATCGGCCTTTGGGTCGCGGGCATTTTCAACAATCTCGTTACCCTCAAGCAGGGCACCGATGCCGCTTGGGCACAGGTGGAGAACGTTTACCAACGCCGTGCCGATCTCGTCCCCAATCTCGTCAACACCGTCTCCGGCGCCGCCAATTTCGAAAAGACCACGCTCAACGAGGTCGTCGCCGCCCGCGCCTCCGTCGGCCAGGTGAAGCTCACCGCCAGCGGCGCGCCCACCGATGCCGCCCAGTTCGAAGCCTTTGAAAAGGCCCAGGGCCAGCTCGGCTCCGCACTATCACGCCTCCTCGTCGTCTCTGAGCGTTATCCCGACCTCAAAGCCACCGCCGGCTTCCGCGATCTCCAGGTTCAGCTCGAAGGCACCGAAAACCGTATCGCCGTCGAGCGCGGCCGTTTCAACGAAGCCGTCCAGGCCTACAACGTCGCCATCAAGCGCTTCCCCGCCGTCATCCTCGCCGGCATGTTTGGCCACAGCGCCCGCCCCTATTTCACCGCCACCGCCGGCTCCGACAAACCGCCCGTCGTGAACTTCGACTTCGGCCAAAAATCAGCCACGCCGGCAAAACCGTAATTGCGCCGCCGTCCACGTGATGCGCCGGTTCGCCGCTTTCTGGTTAATTCTAGGCCTGCTCTTGGGCGCCGCGCGCGCGGCTGAGGTCATCCCACCCGCGCCGCGCGATCACTTCAACGACTACGCCGGCATCGTGCGCCCGGAGACGGCGCGCCAGCTCAACACCGAGCTGACTCAGTTCGAGCGCGACACCTCCAACCAGATCGTTGTCGCGACTTTTCCGAAGATGCAGTCGGACTCCTCCATCGAGGACTATACCGTCCGCGTGAAGCAGGCCTGGGGCGTCGGGCAAAAAGACAAAGACAACGGCGCCGTCCTCTTCATCTTCAGCCAGGACCGCAAACTCTACGTCCAAGTAGGCTACGGCCTCGAAGGCGCATTGCCCGACGCGCTCTGTAAGCAGATCATCGAAAACGAAATCACCCCGCGCTTCCGTCAGGGCGATTTCGACGGCGGTGTCCGCGCCGGCACCCGCGCCCTCATAGCCGCCGCACGCGGCGAATACAAAGGCACAGGCCGCACCGTCGCCGACCGTCGGCATGACTCAAACGACGCGCCCCTGCCTATAATTATCGTAGCCATCTTTTTCCTGCTTCTACTGGTCGTGAGCCACTTTCGCTCGTCCACGACCACTTACGACAGCCGCGGGCGCCGCTTGTCCGGCACGAGTATAGGCGGGCCATGGGGCGGCGGTGGCTCGGGCGGCTGGGGCGGCGGTAGTTCCTCGGGCGGTGGCGGCAGTTTTTCCGGCGGTGGTGGCGGAGGCGGTGGTGGCGGTGCGGGAGGCAGTTGGTAAACGCCATGACCTTCTTCACCTCCCAGCCCAAGATCGACCACGCCCGCGTCGTCGCCGCGATCACCACCGCCGAGCTGCGCACTTCCGGCGAGATCCGCGTCGTCCTCTCCCGCGCCAAAGTCGCCGATCCCGTCCTCGCCGCCCAGCGCGAGTTTGACCGCCTCGGGATGAGCGCCACCGCCGCCCGCAACGGCGTGCTCATCTTCCTCGCTCCGGCCTCCCGTAACTTCGCCGTCATCGGCGACCGTGGCATCCACGAAAAATGCGGCCCGGATTTCTGGACCGAACTCGCCGCTGCCATGGCCGACCAGTTCAAACGCGGCGATTTCACCGCCGGTCTCGAACTCGGCATCGCCCGCGCCGGCGATCTCCTCACCACCCATTTTCGCCGCAGCACCGACGACCGCAACGAACTGCCGAACAGTATCGAGGAAACCGACTAACGGCGGGAGCGGAAACCGGCTGATTTTTGCCGAAGTCCGCGTGCGCATCTGCGCTTACGAATACAACCGGGCGCTTACTTCTTCTCCGAATCCTTGCGATCCTGCAGGAATATCCGGATCAACAGCCAGAACGCGCCGCCCGCCGCCACGATGAAACATAGGATCGCCAGCGTGGGATAGCCGAAGAGCCGCGAGTGTGTCTCGATCCGCATCAGCAGCGACGCCCCGATGATCAGCGCCGCGAGCACGAGACCGGTCGTGATGCGGTTCGCGATTTTTTCCATGCCCGCCATCACCATCTTCGCGTCCACGGCTTTCACCTTCACCTCGAGCTCGGAATTGGTCACGGCATCCATGATGCGGTTCAGTCGCAGCGGCAGGTAGCCCATGAAATCCTTCATCTCCAACACGGAGCTCACGACGTTGCTCTTCGTCATGTTTTTGCGCAGCCGCTGGGTCATCAGCGCCTCGACCCCTCGGCGCACCGAGGCCGCGGGATCGAACATCGGATCAAGGATGCGGCCCACCTCGTCCAGCTGGAGCATCGTCTTGCCCAGCAGCGTGAGTTCGCTCGGCACGAAGAGGCCGTTCTCCGTCGCGTGGCGACTCAGGGCGAGCAGCGTGCGCCCGACGTTGAGCTGTTGCAGCCCCTGATCCTGATGCTGCGCGACGAGTTGGCCGATTCTGCGGCGAAACTCCGCGGCGCCGAAACCCTCGCGCTTCTCGCTCATGTGAATGACCAACTCGGCCGCGTCGTCGCCCTTACCCGTGCTCAGGGCGAGCAGAAGTTTCAACAGCGTCTCCTGCATCGACGGCGTCGTGCGCCCCACCATTCCGAGATCGAGCAGCGCGATGCGCCCGTCGTTGGTCACAAATACATTTCCCGGGTGCGGATCGGCATGAAAAATCCCGTCCACGAGCACCTGCTTCAGATACGCCTGAAATAATTCCTCGGCGAGCGGTGCGCCCTTCAGTTCGAGCCGCGCCAGCGGACTGAGCTTGGTGATTTTCACCCCTTCGATGCGGTCCATCGTGAGCACGCAACTCGTGCTGTAATCCGTCACCGGCTGGGGCACCACGATAAGCGGGAACTCCTGCAAGTTTCGACCGACTGTGACCAGGTTGTTCGCCTCGCGCTCATAGTTGAGCTCCTGCTGGATCGTCTGACGAAATTCCTCGAGGACCGATACGAACCGGTAGCGCCGACCCACCTCGGTGTGAGCGTCGAAAAGCCCGGCGATCTGCGCCAACACTTCAAAATCCTCCGCGATCTGTTTGCGCGCATTGGGCCGCTGCACCTTCACCACCACCGCTCGTCCATCGCGCAGCGCCGCCGCATGCACCTGCCCGAGCGAGGCGGCCGCCATGGGCTCGGTTTCAAAATACGAAAACGCCTTCGAAATACGCACGCCCAGCTCGGCCATGACGATCGCCTCCACCTCTTCGTAGGCGAACGGCTTCACATTGTCCTGCAAGCGCGCGAGGGCCTTCAGGTAGGGCTCGGGCAACAAGTCCGGCCGCCCGGCAAGCACCTGCCCCAGCTTCACAAACGTCGCGCCCATCGCCTCCAAATCATCGGCGAGTTGCTCCGGCAAAGCCTCGCCGGCCTCGGCGGGTTTGATCTCCTCCGTCTCGATGACTTCGCCGTCAGCCGCGATCTGTTGCGCCAGGTCGGACCGACCGTATTTCCACAACAGACGGGCGATTTCTTTGTAACGTTTGAGATGGAGGGCTGAGAGTTTCATAGTTGAAGCACAGATCGGACTTGCACGGCTGGACGGCCGTTCCTCGAGGCGAGATTGACCGCATTTACCCGGTTCGGTTCTGGCGGTTAAGGAACAAAAACACCAGCGTGCTCACCAAAGAGCAACCGGCCCCGCCATGTTTAACTCCCTCAAAGACCACGTCACCAGCAAAGCCGCCCGCATGCACTGCAATCAATTGCTCGCACGCTACGGCACCGTGCAGGATCTCCACATCGACTCGGCGCGCCGGAGCATGGAAATCGTCTGCCTCCTCGAGGGCGAAACCTCGCCCATCACCGTCACGGTCGAACGCTACGAAATCACCGACGCCGGCGGTGAAAAATCTGTCCACATCGAGGCCAGCCGCTGCTCCCGCCCATGGGTGCAACATTTCCTCGAAGACCATCTCCACGGTCGCAAATTCCCCCTGCCGTCCTGGGCCGCCGCCGCGTTGTAGCCCGCCTCGCCTTCAACGCTGGAGCAGCTTGTCCAGTGCGCCGAAATTCTTCAGCGGCCCGCTCTTTTTCTCCGGCGTTTTCACCGTCGCCATCGGCACCGCCGGAGCCGGGGCCGCCGCCTTCGTCTCGACACTCGGCGTGGCCCCGCCGGTCTTCCCGCCCGCCGCGAGCCAGCGATCCAGCTTCACCGCCGAAACCGGCTCCGCCGTGCCCAGTTCCTGCGCGAAAAGGCTCACACGGAATTCTTCCACCAACCACCGAAACGCCGCGCCGTCTTCGCGTCCGCGCAGCTTCGCCACCGTCGCCACATAAGGCGCGAGTTGCCGCGCCCGCTCGGCATCCTTCGCCGCATTCTGCCGCCAGCGATCCGCGCGCTGCTTCATCGCCTTCAGATAGCGCGGCAGATGCGCGAGCTGCGCATACGGCGTCGCCCGCACAAAATCCGCCGGCAACAACGCCGCCAGCTCCGCCGCCATGCCCGCATACGGCGTCGCGTGAACTTCCAGCGCCAGCCGCAAGGTGAGGATCTCGCGTAGTTGATCCACATAGCGCGGCACCAGCCCGCGCAGATCGGCCTTCGCCCGGTCCACCGCCGCGCCAAACGCCACCGTCGTCAGTGCACTCACCCGCCTCGCATCGCACACCCACGTGCGGATCGAACCGAGGGCATGCACCTGCAAATCCGCCAACGGCACGAGCGTCGCGAGCAACGCCCCGAGATCGCGCAGCGCCTTCAGATCGCGCTCCAACCAACCCAGCTCGTAGCGCACCTGTGACTCCAGCAGCGCCGCCAGCCCCCGCGCCGTCACCGCCTGCGCCTCCTCCGGCGTGCGCGCCAGCCGCAACGCCACCCCGCCCGCCTCCACCGTGAGTGCGGGAAACGCCTCCACCGGCACGCCCGCCTGCTCACTCACGCGCACGCGCGCCGACACATCGCCAAACGTCCACGTCGTCTGCGGCCCTTTCTCCCACTGCACCCGCGCGCGCCTCCACACCTCGGGCTCCGCCTTCGCCACCGCCACCGTCGCCTCGCGCCCACGCTGCTTCAGCGCCGCATGGATCTCCCCCAGCTCGCGACTCGCGCACAACTCCACGCCATCATCGTCGAGCACGCGCACGCGCACGCGGAAGTGATCTGGCGGCAGCTTGTCGTCCCAAATCTTCGCCTGCACTCCCAAGCGGAACCGCTCGCGCAGCTCCGCCGCCAGCGCCTCCGTCAACGTCTCCCGTCGATCCGTGAGGCGGTCCCGCGCCGACAACCACGTCGTAAATTTCTTCGCGCTTTCGTTCAGCGGCACAAACGCCCGCCGCAGCTCTTTCGGCAGCGCGCGCAGGTAATGCTCCACCTTCGCCTCAAGATGCCCCGGCACCGCCCAGTCGAGCGCCGCCGGCGTCAACGCCGCCGCATCGCGGATGTTCACATCGAGCGTCACGCCGTCGTCCGCCTGCCCGGGTTTGTAAGTGTAAGCGAGCGGCAGCGCCGAATTCGCGAGCGCCACCGCCTCGGGAAACGCCGCCGCATCGTGCACGAGCGTCTCCGGATCGCGCAGGTCCTCCGGCTCCAGCATCAGAAAATCCGGCTCCGCGCCTTTGCGTTCGCGGACGAGATCGACCAGCTCCGCTACCGACGAAATATACTGCGGGTTCCCCTCAGGCACCAGCCGCGCCGCATAAAACCGATAGATCGCCTCGTCCAAATTCAGATACCCCGTGTCCCGCGTGCGCGTGAGTGCGTTCTCAATTTTCGCCCGCACCGCGCGGTTGTGCAGCAGACAATCCAGCGGAAACACCACCGTGTCGTTCACCAGCGCCTCACGGATAAAAATCTCCGTCGCATGCGCGGGATTGATTTTCCCATAGCCGACCGCGCGGCTCTCCAACTCCAGCCCATACAGCCGCGTGCGTTGCTTCACCATCACGCGCCCCGCCTCCTCATTCCAAAATGGTTCACTGTGCGCCACGCGCACCACATGCGCACCGAGATCGAGCGCCCAGAGCGGGTCGAGCCGCGCGCAGGTCCGCGCATAGAGCCGCGTCGTCTCCATCATCTCCGCCGCCATGATCCAGCGCGGCGTCTTCGGTCCTTTCTTTGCCGCCGCCGCCGGATCGGGTTTGCCGCGCTTCGGGTCTTCGCGTCGAAACAACACCGAGCCCGGAAACAACCCCACGCGCCGGTCCTGCGTCGCCTTGTAGCCGCCATTGTCCTCGTCGAGCTGTGCGATATTTCCCAGCAACCCGGACAAAATACTGCGGTGAATCGCCCGATACCCGGGCGTCCCAAACGCCAGCGGCTGTTCCGGATTCCGCTCCGCGTGCTCGCGCGTGCCATCGTAAATCGACGTCATGCGAAACGCGTCGCGCTCCCGCAGCGTGTCCAGCAACTGCGAATGCACGTCGCGCCACTCGCGGAGCCGCGTGTAGCTCAAAAAGTGGTCCCGACAAAACCGCCGCAGCTTCGCCTGCGAGAGCCGCTCAAACTCATCGTGAAACGTCTCCCAGATATTGAGCAGCGTGAGAAAATCTGAATCCGGGTGCGCAAACCTGCGGTGCGCCGCGTCCGCCGCCTGCTGCTTGTCCATCGGCCGATCGCGCGGGTCCTGGATGCTGAGCCCTGCTGCGATCACGAGCACTTCGCGCAGCGCCTTCTCCGTGCGCGCCTGCAAAATCATCCGCCCCACCGTCGGGTCCACCGGCAACCGCGCCAGCTCGCGGCCGATCGTCGTCAGCGGCCGCGACAACTCCCCCGCCTCCTCCGTCGCCAGCGCCCCGATCTCCTCCAACAACAAATACCCCGAGCGAATCGCCTTCGGCGCCGGCGGATTGATAAACGGAAACCGCTCAATGTCCCCGAGTCCAAACGCCTTCAGCCGCAGGATAACGTCCGCCAGATTCGCCCGCCGAATCTCCGGCTCCGTGAACCGCGGACGCTCCAAAAAATCTTTCTCCGAATACAACCGGATACACACGCCCTCCGCCACGCGCCCGCTGCGGCCCTTGCGCTGATCCGCACTCGATTGCGAAATCGGCTCAATCGGCAACCGCCGCGTGCGCGCCGCCGCCGCGTAGCGGCTCACCCGCGCCAGCCCCGTATCGACCACGAAACGTATCCCCGGAATCGTGAGTGAGGTCTCCGCGATGTTTGTCGCAAGCACGACCTTCCGTCGCTGCGTCGGCGAAAACACGCGCTGCTGCTCCGCATTCGAAAGCCGCCCAAACAGCGGCACGATCTCGCAGTCCCGCAGTCGCCGTCCTTCGAGCAGCTCACCCACTTCGCGGATGTCGCGCTCGCTCGGCAGAAACACGAGCACGTCGCCGCGCTCGCTCTCGTGCGCGATGCGTTCCACCGCCTCCACCGCGCCGTCGATATAGTGCAACGCCTCCGCCTTGGCCGAAGCCACCGTCGCCGCATCCTCATCCTGCGCGTTCTCATCGTTCGCGTCGTAGTCCGAGCCCAATCCATCGAGCGGCGCGTAGATGACTTCGACCGGATAGACGCGCCCCTCGACCTTGATGATCGGCGCGCCGTCAAACGCCGCGCTAAACGCCTCCGTGTCGATCGTCGCCGAGGTGATGATGATTTTGAGCTCCGGCCGCTTGAACCGCAGCGTGCGCAGATGCCCGAGCAGAAAGTCGATGTTGAGCGAGCGTTCGTGCGCCTCGTCGATGATGACCGTGTCGTAGTCGCGCAGCAGCGGATCGCCCTGCACCTCGGCGAGCAGCATACCGTCGGTGAGAAACTTAATCACGGTCGCCGACGTGGTGCGGTCGTCGAAGCGGATCTTGCAGCCCACCTCGCGGCCCCATTCCACGTTCAACTCGTCCGCTACCCGCCGGGAAACCGACAACGCCGCCACGCGCCGCGGCTGGGTGCAGGCGATGCGCCCCCGCATGCCGCGCCCCGCCGCGAGACACATTTTCGGAATCTGTGTCGTCTTACCCGAACCCGTTTCACCCGCGAGGATTACCACCTGGTTTTCCGCGATGGCCGCGACGATTTCGTCCGCGCGCGCGCTGATCGGCAGCTCCTGAGGGAACTCGATACGGAAGGGAAACGGGCGGTGTTCGTCGGATGCAGCCACGGAAAGAGGCTTGAGATTCGGGCGCGGCGCGGGAATGACAACCCTTCCATGCGTGCGCCGCCCCTCCTTCCCGAAGAAACCCTTTACCGCGTCCTCCGCCTCGCACGCTTCAACGGGATGAGCGTCCTCGCCATCGCGGGTTTCTTCAGCCTCGTCTCCGCCGCCGGCAAGGATGTGCCGGGCGCGATCATCGGTGTGCTCGTCGCCGGCGCCGGCGCGCTCGAGCTGCACGGCGTCAGTCTGCTGCGCAACGGCTACAGCCGCGGCACCTCCTGGCTCGTGTGGAGTCAGCTTTACCTGCTCGTGGTCGTGCTCATCTACGTCGCGTTGCGTCTCAACCACGTAGATATCGAACCGATGCGTCAGATTCTCACCGACGAGCAGCGCGAAACCATCGCCACCTCCGGCCTCAGCGAAGATCAATTTCTCCGCACGGTCTATACCGTCTCCGCCGCGGTTTTTGGCATCGTCACCTTTTTCTACCAGGGCGGTATGGCGCTCTACTATCACCGGCGCCGCGCGGCGATCACCCAGGCGCTCGCCGAGCCGCCCGAACCGAGGGAAGATTAGGCGAACTTGCGCCGGGCAATGTCCCGCCTAGTTTCCAGCCATGTCCAAGGACCGCTACATCGAGGCGAAACAAAAATGGGCCGAGAAACAAAAGGCCCGCGGCGTCACCGCGCGCGTTGAGGCCTCAAGGGATCGCCTCCCACCCGGACAGAAACTCACCGCCGGTTTCCCCGTGCTCGACCTCGGTGTGCAGCCCGCCATCGAACCCGCCGACTGGACCCTCGCCCTCGACGGCCTCGTGGAAAAACCCACGACGCTCAACTGGTCGGACTTTCACGCCCTCCCGCAAGTCGAGGACGTGAGCGACTTCCACTGCGTCACGACCTGGAGCAAATACGACTGCCGCTGGGGCGGTGTGGCCTTCACCACGCTCTACGAACTCGCCCAGCCCAAGCCCGAGGCGCAGTTCGTGTATTTCACGAGTTACGACGGCTACTCGACGAATCTCCCCCTCGCCGCCTGCCTCGACGACGACGTGCTCATCGCCACGCAATTCGACGGCGCGCAACTCGAGCGCGAGCACGGTGGCCTCGCCCGCGTGATCGTCCCGAAGCTCTACGCCTGGAAAGGCGCGAAATTCATCAAAGCGATCACCTTCCTCGCCGAGGACAAACTCGGCTTCTGGGAGGTCCGCGGCTACTCCAACACCGCCGATCCCTGGACCGAAGACCGCTACGCGTGAGCCGGGCCGCCCTTCCGATCTCCGATGTAGGGCGGGGTCGCCGAACCCCGCCGCGCGCATAGGTTCACCAGCCCCAGCGTCATCCGCCCTTTCATTCCCCCTGACCATGCCCGCGCTCGAACCCGACCCACTCGCCTCATCCACCGGCGGGGTTCGGCGACCCCGCCCT
>JANXLP010000240.1 GCA_025355125.1 Opitutaceae bacterium
CATCGCCGCACTCCTGCGCGGCCAGGAACGCGAAGCCCGCATCTGGCGCGACGCCTGCACCCAATACTTCGCCACTTTTTCGAAGCGCCCCCTCCCCGCAGGCGTTGAGCCGCCTACCTACGCACTCGAGGACCTGCGCAAACTCCGCGCGCCCTTCTCCATCAAGTAGAGGGACTCAGATTGCTCTTTACGCAAAATTTTCGATACCTCTCACCGGCAACAACGCTTGTGTTGTCTGCTATCGTCTCTCGCCACAAAACCCGAGAATGAAAACTTTTATCAGGAACAATTATAGGATGAGCTTGCGCGCTGGTCAGCCTAGATTGTTTTATAGATCTGATGGCAAAAAACAGTCCAAAGATTGAACAAGCCGTTCCGCCGTCACTTACACCTTCCCAAGGGAAGCCTCTTATAAAAACTCTGATGGAAAGAGGCCAAGCGATTTTGGCTCCGGGCAAAGTGGACAAAGAACGTTTTAATACTTGGAAGAATTTATGTGACGTCCAAATCGCAAAAATATTTGGTTCGGGCTCACCTCACTGCTCGGAATTCCAGGGAGCGGGAGTTGTTTTATCATTTTATCCAACCGACGGCTACAACCCCGACGCAGAACGATACAACGAACTCACCGCAAAACTCAAAACACTAAGCGCTTTGCTAGAAGTGCTCGATTTCGAAATTTCGACACAAGCAACGCCGGAGCCTGATCACCGACCTAATTCCCACGATAGTCTCCCTGAATCACGTGAAGTATTTATCGTGCACGGTCACGATGAAACGACCAAAATCAAAGTCGCTCGGATGCTAGAGAAACTGAATCTTGTGCCAGTCATTCTTCATGAGCGAGCGAATGAAGGATTAACCATAATAGAAAAATTCGAGAAGCATGCTATCGGCGCCTCTTTTGCCGTCGTGTTGCTTACACCAGACGACGAAGGCAAAGCGCGCCAGAGTTCCACGACAAGTCCACGTGCGCGTCAAAATGTTCTTCTGGAACTAGGTTATTTCATCGGTCGCCTAGGTCGTCCACGAGTTTGTGTTCTATATACCTCCGGCATCGAACTTCCCTCAGACATTCTAGGAGTAGTATACACTCCGCTTGATTCATATTGGGAATTCAATCTCGCCAAAGAATTGAAAGCCTCAGGCTTATCAGTAGATTTGAACAAACTCGGCTAAATAAACAGCCACCGTCAGGAAGGTATGGCGGTTCGACACACTGCCTTTACGCGACGCTAACAAAATAGCCTGTGGGTCCGACCATCGCCCGAAGAGCAACGTTTATGGCGAGAGATTCCTGTGTCTCGTGACGAAAGACAAAGGAGCAGCTCATGAAGGTAGCTTCAGTGCGTCACGAACACGCCCAAGTCCACCACGCGCGCCATCTCCGCATAGCCAGTCATCGAGGGATGCAGGTGGTCACCGCTGTCGAACGCCGGCGCGAGCCGCGCAGGATTCTCCCGATCGCGCAGCGCCGCATCGAAGTCGATCACGGCATCGAAATGGCCGGGGGTGCGAATCCACGTGTTGACGGTCTGCCGGTCGGCCTCGCCATCCGCGCTCCAGTAAAAATCCGCGCCGGTGTAAGACGTGATCGTCGTGCCGATGATGCGCAGGCCCTGAAGGTGGGCGCGCGCGATCAACTGCTCGTAGGCGGCGATGATTTCTTCGGCGCTGGCAAAGGACTCGCCGCGCTTTCGCGCTTCGAGGCGCGTGCCGATATCGTTGATGCCGGCCTGCACGATCACCCAGCGCGCGCCCGACTGCACGAGCACGTCGCGGTCGAAGCGCGCCAACATATTCGGCCCGACGCCGTCGCGGAGCAGTCGGTTGCCCCCAATGCCGTGGTTGAGCACGCCGATGTCGGCCGTCGCCGGATTCGCACGGAGGCGTCGCGACAGTTCGTCGGTCCAGCGTTGATGGGTGCCGGGCTTCACGCCGTAGCCATCGGTGATCGAATCTCCGAGTAGCACGACCGCGCGCGGCTTCGTTTCGGTCTCCACTTCGAGGCCCGTGATGAAATACCAGCGCGTCACCGCCGCCGCCTGCGCCCAATTACCCGGAGCGCCGTCGCCGGTCTTCCGCCACCACGAAGTCGCCCGCGCGCCCGGATGACCGGTGATGGCTTCCGGCACTTCCTTCAATTGCAGCGTGATCGCCACGTCGGCTAGCGGCGGCAGCGAAAATTCCAACGGATCAGAAAGCATCACCGCACCCGCAGGCACCACCACACCTGGCCGTCCGCCAAAGCTCAACGCGAACGAAGTCGCCGCGCCCAACGCCGAGCCGTCAGCCGCGAGGCCGACCTCCGCCGAGGCAACCACGAGTCCGCTCCGGCCAAAGGCGTTGGAAACGCGCAGGCGCACTTTCTTTCCGCCCACCGAGACCCGCACCACCTGCCGTAGCGTGGCATCGGCCAACACCGGCGTGTTGGCGTCTTTGTTGTTATCGAGAATCGGCGAGGTCGCCCATGTGCCGACCCAGGCCGGTTGCGCGGCGTAAATCGGAGCCGCCGCCAGCAACAGGCAGAGGCCGAGCACGAGGGAGCGGACAACGCCGCCCCGATCAACGCGGCCTGCGGTGCAGAATAATGGGAATTTCATGCGAAGGCTCATGGGCGTAAAAATCAGGAGTGCGTTTCAAACCGCAAAAAAGGCGGCCTGTGTTTAGTCAGACCGCCTTTTGAGGAAACTCGTAGCGAGCTTAGAAGCTGAACGTATTTGCCAGCGTCCATTCCTGCACTGGTTTCACGCGGACCGAGGCCCAGGTTTTGCCGTCCGGTTGGACGGAGATCGGGATCAAACCGTCCTTCTCGCCCACGTTGCGGACGTTGGCCTGGATCTTCCAGCCGATCTTCTTCGTGAGCTTGCGCTCGTAGCTGGCCCAGAGATCGAGACCGGCTTCGGCGGGGCCGTAGTAGGCCTTGGTCAGGTCAAAGCTGGCCAGACCGTTGGCACCCGGGATCACGGGATAGCCGATGACGACCTTGTCCTGCCAGCGATAGCTGGCACCGAGCCCGACGCCCTTCAACAGGCCGTGAGTGAAGCTGTAGTTCGACACCACGTTGTAACGCCACTTGCGGAGCTCGGACGCGGCCGTCTTTTCCTGGAGCTTCAGGAGGGTGTATTGGGATCGCCAGCCGGTCCAAGCCTGGCGCAACTGATTCCCGGCGGACCAGTCGGAGTTGAACCGAGTCAGATCGCCCGCGGCTCCGGCCATCGCCGTGTCCATGTAGGCGACCAAATTATCCAGCACCGCGCCACCGACGTTCATGCGGACCGCCGTGGTCTCGGAGGCGTTGAACGCGAGCCGCCAGTTCGGCAGCGGATTAGCCGTGAGTTCGAACTCGTAACCCTTCGATTCGGTGTCCGCCGTCACTGCGAAGCCCTGCATCAGCGGTGCGGTGCGATAGTCATAGACGCTGTTCGTATTGAGCCCGGCGGCGGGAGCGGTTTCATATTGGCCGCGGGTCTGCAACGCCGCCTGGGTCGTCGGACCTGCGCCGTAATTCCAAGCCGAGAAGAAACCTTTTCCGGACAAAAATACCTGCATGTCGTTAACGGCTTTGAGCGAGGCATCGCGATGGGCGTCGGCCTCGGCCTGCGTTTCCAAACGCGATCCGGCGGGCCCCGTGGCCGCCTGGCCGGAAGCGACGGGACGCCCGTTCGCATCCACCCAAGCCGGGTCCCACATATAACGAAGGCCGGCAAAATGGCGGGTGTCCGTCTGCCCGGCCGTGCTCCAGTTGTAGGCGGACATATAGTAGGTCTTGATATTGCGCCAATTCAGGGCGTCGCGGACGGTGCCGTAGATGCCGCTGTTATCGAGCTGAGTGTTCACGCCGGTCGAACTGGTCTCATATTTTATCACGCGGAAGGAATACTTGCCGTCCTTCGTCGAGAGCATGAGGCCGTAGTCCTTGGTTTTGCCGGACGGGTTGGCGATGGGCGTGCCGTAGATGTCGCGGCGAGTATCGGTCACCTGGAAGTTGCTCGATTTGTTGTAGGAGAGGCTGACGTTGAACGGCAGCGGATCTCGGTCCAAAATCTTGTTCAGGTGCACGACGAGGCCACCCGACGCGGAGTGCGCCTTGTAGATCTGGTTAGCCGGAAAAACGTCGGGCAGTTTATAAACATTGGGGTCAACATTCAATGCGCCGCGGTGGACGGCGCCCGGCAGAACTTGCGCCGTCACATTCTTGCTGGCGACCTGATCGTAGCGCCAGCCGAGGGTCGGCACAAAAGCGTCATTCCACATGAAGCCCTGCCATGAACCGGCCAGCGACTTGGTTTCACGCATGGTCTTGGCCGCCTGAGTGAGGAGCCCCAGATTCGCACCGTTGTTGTAACGCACGAGCGTATCGTTGAAGTTGCTATTCCAACCGGTGTAGTTGGCCGGATTCGAAACCTGCGTGTAGCCGCTGTAGTCGGCGCCGCCCGCGACGAAGCTGGCGCCAGCCGTCGGGTTGTATTGCGGCTGAAGGTTGGCTGGCACCGTCCACGGAGCGTTAAATGCCGTGGTCGTGGGCAACGGGTTCCACGTCGAAGCGAACTGATAGATATTGCCGTCCGGCAGATTCAGATTGGCGGTGACGCCCGAGATGTGCGCGTTGGCCGCAGAATTCGCGTTGGCCAGTGACCCACCGAGGTAAATGACCGCCACGGGAACGAGATTATTGAAGCCATCGAGACCACCCTGCAGCTTATAGGCCGAGTAGGCTGCGGAGTTGGCATACATCTGCCACGCCCGGTTTTCCGTGGAGTATTTCTCGTTGCTGGCGACTCCGTTGAAACGGTGTTTGCCGAGGATCTTCGCGATGAGGCTGTTCTTGTCGAAGAAGTCGGTCGCGCGCACCTCGCCGAAGAGCGAAGCGCGGAGAGACTTGCGATCGCTTTGGTAGGAATTGCCGTTGCCCGGACCACCGGTGATGAAAGGGCGGCCGAAATTGGAATTGGCGACACCGCCGTTGCTGGTGTTGTTCGGCCCGGTGACGTAGTCCTGAAAGTTTCTCAGGATATCGATATTGAGGGTCGGATTGGTGATGAGATTCTCACCGCCCCGCTTGTATTTCTGGCGGTCGAAGCTGAACTGCGCGCCGACGCGGTCATCCCAAAACGTCTGTGAGAGGTCGATGTTGAGTGCGTTCCATTTTTCGAACTGCGATGCGGTCGGGCCGTCGATGAGGTTTTTGTAGAAATCAAAAACCGAGGAATCTTGGAGCGATGCGGTGCGGTATTGGCCGTATTGGGAATTGGGCAGATTCGCGTTGATCGCATACCCGTTCAGGCTGCCGAGCGCCGTGAACGTATCGCCATAGCGCTGACCGATAAGATTGGTGCCAGCTCCTTGAGCAACTCCGTTAGCATTGAGCGCACCCGTGTTGACGTAGCCGCCGTAGATCCGCTGGAGCGCACCGCTCGTGCCGTCCATGAACCATACGGGCTGCTGTTGGCCCGCGACGCCGCCAGACCACGGACTAAAAGACGTCGTCGCGG
>JANXLP010000281.1 GCA_025355125.1 Opitutaceae bacterium
CGGCCTCATCGCCGGTGGTCCCTACAACGTCAGCGTCTCCCCCGCCGGCTACAAAGCCGATGGCCGCTCCGAAGTCACCACGACCCTTGGTCAGGACATCACCCAAGACTTCACCCTCGAAGCCTCCTCCGAGGTCGTCACCCTCGATAAATTCACGGTCTCAGCCGAAACCAACGAGCTTGACGGCTCCGCCATTGGCGCGGGCAGCGTGCTCAGCAGCCAGCGCATCAGCGCCAAGCCAACCTCCGAACGCTCCCTTGCCGACATGATCAGCGCCTCCCCTCTCGTTACCATCCGCTCTTTCGGCGGAGACCGTGAAGAGGCCCAGATCACCGCAGTCGGCCAAAACAACCGCTTCAATTCCATCCAGATCGACGGTGCCCGCATCAACGATCAGTTCGGCCTCAACGCCACCGGTCTCGCCTCCTTCTTCAATCCGCTCTCGCTCGACACCATCGAGCAGCTTTCCGTCCAAATCTCTCCCTACGATGTCCGCCAAGCCGGCTTCACCGGTGCCAGCATCAACGCTGTCACCAAGAGCGGCACCAACACGTTCAAAGGCAGTGCCTACATGTATTTCCGCGGAGACGAACTCCTCGGCTGGAAACTGCAAGGCCCGAACGTTCGCGAAAACGTCATCAGCGGCGTGAAAATCACCCCGAAACTGGAACGTAAAACCTACGGCATCACCTTCGGCGGCCCCATCCTTCGCAACCGCCTGTTCTTCTTCCTCAACTACGAGAAATTCGACAGCACCAGCGCCGGCCGCGACCAACGTCTCGGTGGGGCCGATTACTCCGCCATCACGGCGCGTTATGCGGCCTACAACACCGCCTCCGGCCGCAACATCGCTTGGGGCGCTCCCGTCACCTCGGCGACCACCAACGCTTCCAAGGACGAGAAGAAAATCGCCAAGATCGATTGGAATATCTCCGCCAATCACCGCGCCTCGATCCGTTACTCCTCTACCGAGGGCGAAGTCCCCCAGTTCGGCAACTACGCCAATGCCACGCTCAACAACTACCTAACCCTTTCCGGTGGCCCGGTCGGCGCCCTCCAAGGCCACTTCTACGCCCAGCAGCGCAAAGAAGAATCTTACGCCGCTCAGCTCTTCAGCCAGTGGACGCCTGATTTCAAGACCGAGGTCAAATACTCCAAAACGAAACAGGATCAATTTACCCCAACCCAAGCCACCGCGCCCCAAGTCGCCATCTATGGCGTCGCCGGCACCGATCTCACCACCGGTAACAACGTCACCAACGGCGTCGTCATCGCCGGCACCGAACAATTTCGCCACGGCAACCAGATCAATGTTGAAACCTCCCAGCTGAACTTCAGCGGCGACTACTTCCTCGGTAATTTCGTCCTCACCGGCGGCGTCGAACGCGAAGAAAACGATTTCTACAATCTCTTCCGTCAAGGCTCCTACGGCCTCGTGGCCTTCAGCTCCGTCGCCAACTTTCTCGCCGACGCCCCCACCCGGATAGAGCGCAACTACTACGATCCGACCAAGCGCCCCGTCGCCGATGTCTCGGACTTCGCCACCACCGGCGTCTTCGGTCAGGTCAAGTGGGACATCAACTCGCGCTTTAACCTGCTCTTCGGCGTCCGCTACGAATTCGCCGAGAGCAAACTCCGCCCCGCGCTCAACCAAAAATTTCTCACCACGACGGGCTTCCGCAACGACGGCACCGTCGATGGCGCCAGCCAAATCTCGCCGCGCCTCGGTTTCAACTGGTCGGTGGACCGCGAACGCAAGACCCAGCTCCGCGGTGGCATTGGCCACTTTTCCGGGCGCGCACCCTGGGTGCTCTTCTCGAACTCATTCGGCGCCACCGGCGTCGGCAGCTTCACCCGCACCACCGTCGATGCCGTCAACCCGATCCCACTCTCCTTTACTAGTTTCCTGCGGGACGAATTCAACCCCGCCAGCCCCATCGGCAGCACACCCGACACCAGCGGTGCCCGGCGCGAGGTCGCGTTGTCCGACAACGGCATCAACCTACCCTCCATCTGGCGTAGCACTTTCGCCGCCGATCATCAGCTGTCTTTCCTCAGCACCGTTCTCAGCTTCGAGATCGTGCAGAGCTGGGTGGACCAAGCGGTTTTCATCTCCAATGAAAATCTCCGTAAAACCACGCTCGGGGCCGATGGTCGCCAACGCTTCGGCGGCAATCCCGCCAGCAACACCGTCAATCCCCTCTTCGCCGATTACACCGACATCTACCGCATCCGCAATGTGAGCAGTGTCGGCTCCTCCACCTACGCCACCATTAGCTGGACCCGCCCGCTGAAAAATAACTGGGGCTTCGATGTCAGCTATGTCCGCGGTCGCTCTCGCGACGCCCAGGCCATCGGCCAGACCACGGCCAGCGGTCAATGGCAGCGCAACGTCGTCTTCAACCAAAGCGCGGTCGAAAAGGGCATCTCGGATTTTGAAATCAAGAATCGCGTCATTATGGGCTACACCCGCCAGTTTGAATTTGTGAAAAAATGGAAGTCCACCGCCTCTCTGTATTACGAGGGTCGCTCCGGCAACCCCTACAGTTGGGTTTACAGCAGCAGCGACCTCAACGGCGACGGTCGCAACGATAACGACACCCTCGCGGTCCCCTCCGGTCTCACCGACGCCCGCTTCGACTTCTCCGGACTCACCGCCGATCAAGCGCAGACTTATTTGAACAACATCGCCAACGTCGGTCTCGGCAAATACGGCGGCGGTATCGCTCCCAAAAACGCTTTCCAAGAACCGTGGGTCAACCGTCTCGACGTCAAATTTACGCAAAACGTCCCAATCTACGGCAGCGCGAAACTCGATCTGTTCTTCGACTTCATCAACTTCGGTTCCTTCCTCAGTCGCCGTGTTTTCGGTTACTATGAAGAAGCTAGCACACAGAGCAACGACGTGTTCCGCCGCCGCAACTTGGGTGGTGCCAGCTACGGCGCGGATGGTCGTATTCGCCCCACCGTCGGCAATCCCTCGAATCTCGTGATCGACAACGGCCAAAGCCGTTGGCGCGTCCAGCTCGGCGCGAAGCTTTCCTTCTAAGTCCCGCGAGAAACTCTCCGGCACAACCGCCGCTCCCTCACCGGAGCGGCGGTTTTTTGTGTCCCGCCTTCCCCGTTGCTCAGCTAAGTCACGCTCGCGTAGGATCACCAAGCCGGTGCCAAACTGGAGTTCTAAGCAGCAATTATCTCAACAAAATCTTTGAGCGGCTGAAGTAATGCAGCCGCTTTTATGCGCCGCAAAATCCATGTAAAAAACTGACTGCGTATAATTATCATCGAAGGGTCTCAAAGTGATTCATAAAAGTGGTTCCTCGCTGTTTCCAGTGGGTAAAAGCGAAATCCCGCGCGCATCCCGTCCCTGTGATCGCTGCCCAAATACGCAGCGCAATCCGACCTGGGAGCGCGGGCGGCCCGCCCG
>JANXLP010000323.1 GCA_025355125.1 Opitutaceae bacterium
CTCAATGCCCCCGCCACGTTCATCAACAATCCGCGCGGCGCCACCGATCTCTGGATCGTCGCCGTCCGCTTCACCCTTGCCCGCGATTGCTGGCTCCTCCGCTGCACTATCCGCAACTCCGGCACCCACCCCTTGATGATCGAGGCCAGCGCCCACGTCACCGTTTTGGACACCGAGATCGGCGGCGCGCACAACAAAGGCACCGGCGCCGGCTACTTTAACATCACCCGCAGCGCCTACACGTTGGTGGACGGCGTCAACGTCCACGACATCCGCCACTTCGTCATCCAAAACCGCGACGCGAAATTCCCCTGCCACTACAACGTCGTCATCCGCGCCAGCCTCACCGTGGACATAAACTTCATCAACGGCGACTCCGGCCACAACCTCGTCGAGAATTGCCACATCACGATCCCCTCCTGGCACGGGTGGCCACCCATCGGCGCCGGCACGCAGGAAAATCAACTCCCTCCCGGTCCCGGCAATCTCATCTACCGCTGCGCCGCCACCCGCGCCTACCCCGCCGCCGAGCGCACCTTCTCCATGGCGGACGATCCCATGGTCGTTTACGCGCTCCAAGACCGCTTCCAGACCAAAGCCCCCATCGTCCACTCCGTCGGCGAAGCGCCCCGCGCCAGCACGCTTTACCCCGTCCGCTAATCCCGGGAACGTTGCCTGCGATCTTTGTCTTTCTTCCCAGGCAGGTTCGCATCCATGCTTTGTTTACCCCGCCTCCATGCCTGACGATCCCGTCGATCCCCCGCGCAAATTCTACGGCCTGAAGCCGCGCGCCTTCGACGCCGTCAACGATCCCGCCAAGCCCCGCTCTCCGACGCGTTGCCCACGGGCCCCGACCCCGGCGTCGCGTCCGCCGGTGATACCCACCCCATCACCGTGCAGTCCCTCTCCCTCGCCGCCGCCGGCGAACAGCCCGCCCTCGGCGTCAACGGCCCCGTCAACCGCGCCAACGACGTCCACGACATACTCGAGCTCAACCGCCGCTTCGCCAAAGAATCCGGCGCCTTCGAGTTAAAGCCGCTCCCACCGCGACGTTCCCGTCGAAAGCGGGACTTCTGGCTCATGGTGATTTTGGTGAATCTGTTCTGCGTGGGCTTCACCGCCGCCGTGAGCCGTTTCAGTCCGGTGGTGATGCTCTACGGTTTCGGCTGCGGCTGCTTCTTCACCGCAGCGCTCTCGTGGATCATGTGGGTCGTGATGGACGACTACTGAGCCCGGCGGAATCGCCCTGCAGTCCACGTTGTTTCTGCGCCAGTTGTGGGAGCGAGCTCGCTCGCGACTCCACGCACCACGCGTCGCGAGCAAGCTCGCGCCCACCCTCGGAAAACCCCAGCCTCACCCCTTCCGCACGCAGCACTCCCAGAGCAAAATCGCCGCCGCCACGGAAACATTGAGCGACTCGACTTTGCCCGTGCCCGGAATCGTCACGAGCCGCGTGCATGCCGCCGCCACCGCCGGCGCGAGACCGCTCTCTTCGTTGCCCATGACCAACGCCACCGGCTTGCCCGCACCCGACGCCGCCTCGGGTCGGCCACCGCGCGTCGCCGCACCGATCACCTCGTAGCCCGCCGCCGCGAGATCCTTAGCCAGAGCCGCGATATGCTTGCTCTGCCACAAGTCCACATGCTCAAGCCCGCCTTCTGCGACTCGGTGCGCCGCCTCGGTCGGCCGCGATGCCGTCGCGTCGTCCGCGATCACGATTCGTAGCACTCCAAAAAACGCCGCCGTCCGCGCGATCGCACCCAGGTTGTGCGCGTTGCCGATCCGATCCAGCACCAGCACCGTCTCGCGCGCCTTCGCCCACGCTCGCAGGTGGTCCATGTTCGGGATGCGCAACGTCGGCGCCGCCACCACTGCGACGATTCCTCCGTGATGAATCGACCCGGAAATCTTCTCCAACTCCGCCGGCGGCACACAGCGATAAACTTTTTTCGCCAACGCCAGCGCGCTGCTCATCGCACCTACCTTCCGACTCGTGGGCTCGTCGAAAAACAGCCGCAGGATCGAGCCCGGATCGCGCTCAAACCGCGCCTTCACCGCCGCCAGTCCGCAGATTTTGAGTTCTTCGCGCGGCGTCTCATTGCGTGGCCCACGCGCATCCCGGGCCACCGGCGACGTCGGACCCGGCGACGCGGCCGGCCGGCCGACAAACGCGCTCAACGGTTTCGCCTGCCCCGCGGGACGCGAGGTCGGCCGCGCGTGTGAGTCAGGTCGGTGGAAATTCGCCATGCCCGAACACTGAGCGTCCTCCGCGGGTGAAACCAAACAAAACTTCGGGCGCCTTGGGGATCGTTTGTGGGAGCGAGCTCGCTCGCGACGGTTTGATTCGGAGTCGCGAGCATGCTCCCGCCCA
>JANXLP010000338.1 GCA_025355125.1 Opitutaceae bacterium
GCCCCACATCACTCGACATATAGTCTGCAATAACTCGATTTTCTCCTCCTACTTGAATCCTAACCTCGAAACCGAGATTGATGATTACATGAGGTCCTAACGTGCCACGCACCTCTGCTTTTGGCTCCCAAGTTTTTACCACGACAACTGCGTTTGGGAGACTTCTGTGGAACGCTGAGCGCAAATAGCCCCCGATCGGCACTTGGCTTCGGTCGGTTATTTTTGCGGCCGGATAAGGCAGCAATCGGCCACTGAAGGCCTCGTTCGACAACGAGGCCTCAGGGTTTCCCAGCGGTGGAAGGGAAGAGAGCGTCGCGGCTCGTGGCGGATCAAGAACCTCACACCCTGCGAAAAGGAAGAGGCAAAGAGCGGCTAAGATACGTTTCGTTCCTCAGAATATTCCTACTATTAACTAACCGAAGCCAAAGCTTTCTCACTTCCGCTGGAACAGGTCGCTCTGCACGAGGGCGTGGATGAGCGAGCGGACGCCGTAGTCGCGGGGTTTCGCGGCGGAGACGATCCGCTCGATTTCCTCGCGGTCGCTGAAATGCACGGGGGCGCCGGTCGCATACACGGCGAGCTGACGGGTAAGGTTGCGGGCGAGCGCGCTGTCTTCCCGGCGGAGCATGGCCTTGAACTCGCGCACGTCCTTGAACGGGCGGCCGTCGGGCAGTTCGCCGGCGGCGTCTACGGGCAGGCCGAGGTAGAATTCAAAGGCGTGGCCATTTTTGCCGAGGCCTTTTTCGACCGGCTTGGTCTCGTCGATTCCGCGGTAGCGGTCGCGCCAGGCGCCCATCACGTCGAAGCTCTCCAGCGCGAAACCAGAGGGGTCCATTTTGCTGTGGCACGAGGCGCAACTGGTGTCGGCACGGTGCTTTTCAAGCTGCTGGCGGATGGTGACGGCACCGCGGATGTCGGGCTCGACGGCCGCGACGGGCGGCGGCGGCGGGATGTCGATGCCGAGGATGCGCTCGACGATCCATTTGCCGCGGAGGACGGGCGATGTCGTGGTGCCGTTAGCGGTGATTTTCAACACGCTGGCCTGCGTCATGAAACCGCCGCGCGGGCTGTCGGGCGGGAGGACGACGCGGCGCATCGCGGCGCCTTTCACGCCGGGAATGCCGTAGTGCATGGCGAGGCGCTCGTTGAGGTAAGTGAAGTTGGCGTCCACGATGCCGCGCGCGGGGAGATCGGCGCGGACCATTTCCTCGAACGTGAGCTGGGTCTCGGCGACGGCGGCCTCGGTGAGGGAATCGTCGAGGTAGTAGTCGTTGTAGAGCGTGGTCGAAGGCGTGGAGTCCTCGATTTTGCGGAGGTCGATCCAGTAATCGAGGAACGCCTCGCGGAAGCGGCGGGACTTCCCATCGGTGAGCAGGCGTTCGGTCTCGGCACGGAGCACGTCGGGCTTGCTCAACTCGCCGCGCGCGGCGCGCTCGCGGAGGGCGGCGTCGGGAGGGGAATTCCAGAGGAAGAGCGAGAGGCGGGTCGCGAGCGCGTAGTTGTCGAGGTGGCCCGGTTTCTCGTCGAGAAACACGAAGCCCGGCGACGCCAGCACGGCGGTGTAACCGGTGAACATGGCCTCGATGAAGCTGGAGCCGATCTTGAGGCGGTCATCCACGAGCGCGACGAAGCGCTGCACATCGGTCTCGACGACGGGGCGGCGGTAGGCGCGCGCGAGAAACATGCGCAGGAGGCGCTCAGCGTCGAGGTGCGGATCTTTGGAGACGACATCGACGCGGGTTTGCTCGAGATTTTCGACGCGCTGGCCGGCGTTGCGGCCGCCCTCGCGGCGATCACCATGGGCCGCAGTGGGCAAAGTGATACCGAGCGCGTCGGGCGCCACTTTTTTCAGGGGTAGATCGCCGAAGAGCAGTCGATAGCCGGCGGTCGTGGACTCATCGGTGAGCGGGCCCTCGACCTCCATCCAGCGGAAGGCCACGCTGGGCGCGCCCTCGGCGGTCATGAGCGGGTTGCGAAAATCACTGGGCCGCGAGCGGTAGAAACGTGAGGCGTCGGGCACGAGGGTCTCGTTGGCGAGGAGCCAGACTTCGCCGATGTCGTAAGTGGCGGGCTCGGGCGTGAGGTCGAATTCGCCAACGCGGCGGTTGGAGAGGCCGTTGCGCGTATAGACGGTGATCGGCTCTTCGGTGCGGCCGGGGGAAAGCTGGTCGTAGTCGGGCGTGCGCAGATTGGGCGGGCGCGGCTTGCCGACTTTGTCGGAGCCGTTGGCAAAACTCTTGGTCACGCCGCCGGGCGCGGTCCACATGGTGTAGCCGTTGAAACGAATCCGGTAGCGGCCCGCGACGGGCGCGCGGAAACCATCCCAGCGATAGGTGAAGCCGGTGACGTAGTTGCTGGAAACCCAGCCGACGGCCTCGAGCTCACGCGTCTGCGGATCTTTCGCGCCGACGGTGAGCGGCCCGTCCAACATGCGGACGGCGCGCTGCGGCTCGCGAAGGAGCAGCGGATACGTCATGCGGTCGGGCGAGGAGTTAAACGGGTTCGGCGTGAACTTGCTGGTGAGCGTGCGCTGGTCGCGGGCGTAGTGGCGGACGGTGGTCGTGGGCACCTGCTCGAGCTGCACCGTCAGGGCCTGCCGCATCGCGTAGTCCGCCGCGGCCATGTAGCGCGCCATGTGGACGTGGGAAACATCGAGCGCGTCGCCGATTTTATTGAAACGGTAGGACTCACCGTCGTCGGGAAACTGGCCGCGAATCTGGAGCCACGGCGCGTTGAGGAGATCGCGCAGGGCGTTTTCGTATTCGTAGCCGTTCAGCCGGCGCTGCGTGGAGCGGCCCTCGCTCGCGATCAACGCGCGGTCTTCGGTGATCAATGTGCCGAGAAGGGCGCCGAGGAAAGCGGCGGTCTCGGCGGCGTCGGGGCGTTTCTTTTCCTTCGGGGGCATCTCGCCGAGCTGGAGACGGTCGTGGACTTTGACCCACGTGGCGAAGTCGGACTGCGCGGACAGGTCGAGCGCGAGCGACGTGAGATCGAGACGGCCTTTTTTGTCCTCATCGTTGTGGCACGAGGAGCAATATTTGTCGGTGTAGTCGAGGACCGCAGGCGGCAACGCGGCGTGGAGGGCGGCGGTGCTGAACAACGCAGCGGCGAGGAGCGGACGGCGAAAACGTTTCATGCGTTGAAATCCCTCAAGCCAGCTCAAGGCCCCGCATCGTGCCAGTCGCCGATGCAAATTTGTCCGTTTCGATGCCCATGCGCTGGAGCATCGATACGTAAAGATTGGGCAGCGGGTAGTTGTTCGTGGTGCTGAACGCGTGGTGCTGGCCGTGGCGGAAACCGCCGCCGGCGAGGAGCGTGGGGAGGTTGAAACAGGTGTGGGCATTGGCGTCGCCGAAGTTGGAACCGTAGAGGACCATCGTGCGGTCGAGGAGTGTGTCCTCGGCTTCGCGCACGCCCTTCAGGTCGGCGATGAGTTTCGCAAGGAGCTTCATGTGCCACTCGTCGATGTGCTTCAGCTCGCCGCGTTTCTTCTCGGATTTTCCGTGGTGCGAGAGGTTGTGGTAGCCATCGGTGAGCGTGGCGTCGGCGAGCTCGAGGGCGGGCGTGCTCACACTGTCGAGCATGAGGGTGATCGAGCGCGTGGAGTCGGTCTCGAAGGCGAGGCGCGCGAGGTCATACATGATCTTCACCTTCTCCATGTAGGCGGCGGGATTCGTCGGATCGATGGGCACGGGCGCGTGGACGACGGGCTTCGGCTTCGTCTCCCAACCGCGCGAGGCCTGGAGGCGGTGTTCGAGTTCGCGCACGCTGGTGAAATACTGGTCGAGCCGATCGCGGTCGCGCGCGGTGACGCCGCGTTGGAGTTCGCGCGCCTGGCCGGCGATGGTGTCGAGGATGCTGCGGCCGTTGTCGAGCTGGCGGAGCTGGGCTTTGATCTGCTCGGGCGAGCCTTGGAGGAAGAGTTGTTTGAACACCTCGGCGGCCTTGTCCTCGGGCGGAATCGCGACGCCGGTGCCGGTCCATGAAAGACTCTTGGTGCGGGTGTTGACGCCGAGGGTGAGCGAGGGGAAGCGCGTGAGCGTGCCGATCTGTTCGGCGATGTGCTGGTCGAGCGAGACGGTGTTGCGGAAGGAACTGCTGCCGGGATGCGGTGCGGCGGTGAGGAAACACACGTCGGCCGGGTGACCGCCATCAACGTTGGGGTGCGAGACGCCGCTGAAGACGCTGAAATCGTTCCGGTGCGCCTGCAGGTGATTCAGGTAGGGCGAAGCGACATAGTCACGGCCGGCACCCGTGGGAAAAAATTGGTCGCCGAGCAGCCCGAGATTATTGCAGATCGCGAACATGCGGCGGGGTTTGGCACCGGGTGCGAGGGGGCTGTCGGATTTGGCGGCGGCGCGGGCGACGCCGGACAGCATCGACTCGAGAAACGGCAGCGAGAGCGCGATACCCGAGCCCTGAAGAAAACGACGGCGCGAGAGCGGCACGCGTGTGGTCACAAACGGGGCACGGGGTCGGGCGGGCGAAACAAATGAAGGCGTCATGGGGCGGCAGGGGGGAATTCAGCGAGACGAAGACCCCACCAGAAGGTTGCTTCGGGCTGAAAATGCAAACGCTGGCTGGCAGCTTGCCCACCGCGCAATCCCCCGCTTTTTCTTACTAAATAATGAAGCCGCGGATCACGACCTCCGATATTGCCCGGGCCGCCGGCGTTCACCAGACGACCGTCTCCCTCGCACTCCGCGGCGACCCGCGGCTCAAGCCCGCGACGACCGCCCGCATCAAGGCCGTGGCGGAGAAACTCGGCTACGCACCGGACCCCATGCTCTCCGCCCTGGCCTCCTACCGGCGCGACCGGCGCCCCAGCGGGCAACACGGCGCCCTCGCCTGGATCACCAACTGGCCCACGGCCGACGGCTGGCGCTGCCGGCCGATGTTCGTCGAATTCTTCACCGGCGCCCGGCGGCGCGCCACCGAGCTGGGCTACCGCCTGGAGGAATTCTGGCTCAAAGGCGCCGGGCTCAACCCGCGCCGCGCCTCCGAGATTCTCTACACGCGCGGGGTGCAGGGACTCGTGCTCGCGCCGCAGCCCGACGGCGTCGCCGCGCTGGAGCTGGACTGGGCGCGCTTCAGCGCCGTCACCATCGGGCCCACTCTCCGCCAGCCGGAACTCCACCAGGTTTCCAATCACCAGTTTCGCACGATCGCGCGCCTCTGCGAAACGCTCGCCGCGCGGGGCTACCGCCGCATCGGCTATTCCGTCGAGCGCAAGATCGACCAACGGCTCGAAGGCCAATGGAGCGCGGCCTTCGACTATTTCCAACGCGACCTGCCAGCCGACCGGAAAACCGTCCGCCACGAGGAAGCACCCACGGCCGCCGGGCTGCGCCGGTGGCTCCGGGCCAACCGGCCGGACGTCGTCTTCGGTTGTGCGGACGACCTCCCGCGCCTGTTGCGCGCCTACAGCGTCGGCCGCGCCCGGCCGATCGACTTCGCCCTCGTCGGCATCGCCCACCACGCGCAGGGCTGCCAAGGCATGCACGAAGACGCCGACATCATCGGCGCGACCGCCGTCGAGCGCGTGACCGCGATGATCCAACTCGGGGAGCGCGGCATCCCCGCCGTCGCTAGCCGCACCCTCATCAACGCCACGTGGGTCGAGGCCGCGCCCGTTGACGCGGCGGACGTCGCCGCCGTCGCCTAGGTCTCGCTCTCGGCACGGTTTTGCTTTCGCCTCTCCCCGTGCAACTCCGCGATCAACACGTGTTCATTACCGGCGGCTCGAGCGGCATCGGCCTCGCGCTCGCCCGTCGGGCGGCGGCAGCCGGCGCGCGCGTGAGTCTCGTGGCGCGCGATCCCGCCAAGCTGGCGACGGCGCGCGCGGCGGTGGGCGGGGCGACGTTTACGGCGACGGCGGATGTCGCGGTCGAGGCGGAGTTGCTCGCGGCGCTCGCGGCGGCGGAGCAGGCGCATGGGCCCGTGGATGTGCTGATCGCTTCCGCCGGCGTGGCGCGGCCGGGATATTTTGAAGACGTGCCGGTGGCGGTTTTCGAGCGCACGATGGCGGTAAATTATTTCGGCACGCTCTACGCGCTGAAAGCAGTCGTGCCCGGAATGCGCCAACGCGGTCGCGGCGCCGTGGTGCTGGTTTCGTCAGGCGCGGGCCTGCACGGATTTTTCGGCTACACGCCCTACTCACCGACGAAGTTTGCGCTGCGCGGCCTGGCCGAGTCCTTGCGCGCGGAGATGCAGGGCACCGGCGTCCACGTGATGATCGTCTATCCGCCCGATACCGACACGCCGCAGCTCGCCGAGGAAAACGCCACCAAGCCGGCGGAGACCAAGGCGATCACGGCGGGCGGAGGTCTCTGGACAGCCGACGCCATCGCCAAGGTCACATTCGACGGTCTCGCGCGCCGACGTTTCTCGATCACGCCCGGCTGGCCGGTGACGGCGCTCGCGTGGTTCGGCGGGATTTTAGCGCCGGTGCTCAGGTGGAGCTTTGACCGCACGGCGCGACGAGCGCGGGCATCAGCTAAACCCTGATTTTCGCCATGCTGCACTCATTCCTTCCATGAAAAAATCCGCAGCACTGTTCCTTGGTCTGGCTCTCGCCGCCGGCAGCACCACCATGACTCACGCCGCAGAATTCCCCTTCGCCGAAGCCACCATCGACGGACTGCAAACGCGCATGTCGGCGGGCACGCTCACGGCACGCGAGCTGACCACCGCCTACCTGCAACGCATCGCCGCAGTAGATCGCGCCGGCCCAAAGTTGAACGCCGTGATCGAGCTCAATCCCGACGCGCTCGCCATCGCCGATGCCCTCGACGCCGAGCGTAAGGCCGGGCACGTGCGCGGGTCGCTTCACGGGATTCCCGTGCTCATCAAGGACAACCTCGATACGGCGGATATGATGGCGACGACCGCCGGTTCGCTCGCGCTCGTCGGCGCCAAGCCACCGCGCGATGCGCACGTCGCCGAACGGTTGCGCGCGGCCGGCGCGGTGATTCTTGGGAAAACCAATCTCAGTGAATGGGCCAACTATCGCGGCAATAATTCCAGCAGCGGCTGGAGCGGGCGCGGCGGGCAGACGAAAAATCCCTACGCGCTCGACCGCAGCCCGTCGGGCTCCAGCTCGGGCTCAGCATCGGCGGTGTCGGCCAATCTCTGCGTCGTCGCCATCGGCACGGAGACCAATGGCTCCATCGTGTCGCCCGCCTCAGCGTGCGGGATCGTCGGTGTGAAACCCACCGTCGGCCTCGTGAGTCGCGCCGGCATCATCCCCATCGCCGCCTCGCAGGACACCGCCGGCCCGATGACGCGCACGGTGCGCGACGCCGCGCTCGTGCTCGCGGCGATCGCGGGGCGGGATGCGCGCGATGAGGCCACGGAGGCGATGCCGGCGGGGCTGGCCGACGCGCTGGCGGCGGCGGCGAAACCCGGCGCCCTGCGTGGG
>JANXLP010000354.1 GCA_025355125.1 Opitutaceae bacterium
TGCGTCTTGCGCAACGTTTGGCTTCGCCATCGCGGGCTCCGGCCTGGAGGGTTGGGCTGTGCTTTTCTCTGGGACTTGACTGGACATCGGATTCATGGGCTTTCGGGTTCACTGTCCCGTGTCCAAGGAAATCGGTGGCGATATACCCGGGCAACGTCCCGAAGCACGATAGCATCAGCGCGCTGTTGCCCTCAGGCACGGCGAGCCTCGTCTTCAAACCCACGGCGACGACCTCGACTTATCTCACGCTGAACCGTGCGGCGGCGGTTGAAGGTTCATCATCGAGCGGCGGTTTTGGCATGACGAACAATCTGCTCGTGGCCGACACGTTTAAGAATTCGAGCGAGATGGCCGAGCTTGGCGCGAAGGTGTCGCTGCTCGACGGCAAGGCGTTCGCCGGCGCGGCGCTCTACACCCAGAAACGCAACCGGCAGAACGTGCGCTTCAACCTGCCCGACGAAATCAGAGTGCAAGGTTTGGAGCTCGAGGCGGTCTATCAGCCCAACCGGAGTTTTAATGCCGGCGCCAACTTCGCTTACAGTGAGGCGAACTTCGTGAACGGGCCGTTGCCGGGCAGCAGTCAGACCACGCCGGCATTTTCGCCGAGCTCGCCGAGTGGAAATTTCGGCGCCTATCCGGCGGGCGACTACCGCGTGCCCGGCCTGCCGCGCTGGCTCGCCAACGCCTACGCGAGCTACACGCACGCGAGCGGACTCGGGGCGAGTCTCGGGCTCAACACGCAGGGCGAGCAGAATCTCGATCTGTTCGGCATCGTGAAAATCCCCGCGCAGCAGACGTGGAATGCCGGCGTTTTTTATAAAATGAAGCGCCTCGAACTGCGTTTGGATTTCCTGAATCTCACGGACGAATTCAACTGGCGCGCGACGAGCACGCCGTTTGCCGGCGCGGACCTTGTGACGCGGGAACTGCCGTTTCATGTGCAGGGTGTGATCAAATACACGTTTTGAACCGGCGCGGAAGAAATCGAGCGAGCAGTCGCAGCGAAGGGGCGCGGCGGTTTTAAGCCGGCCGGGGCCTTGGTGTTTGCTGCGACTGCTGGTGCTCGGGTGGGGATTTGCGCTAGGAAATGTCCACGCGCAGATCCCGCGTCCGCCGCTGGCGCCGAGCGTGGCTTTCTCCGGAGCGACACTGCATCACTACACGGCTGCGGATGAGCACACGCCCCTGCGGCTGTATGTGTTTGCGCCGCCGACGAGGCAGGGTGGGGGAGCGTGGGCGGGAATCGTTTTCTTTCACGGCAGCGGTTGGGTGGAGGGCTGGGTCGAACCGTTTTCGGCCTACGCGCGGGCGCTTGCCGTGCAGGGAATTCTCGCGGTGTGCGCGGATTACCGCACGCAGAAGAGTCATGGCGCGACGCCGTTTGACGCGGCCTGCGATGCGCGCGCGGCGGTGCGCTGGCTGCGGGCGCATGCGGCGGAGATCGGACTCGATCCACGCCGACTCGCGGCGGCGGGAGCTTCGTCGGGTGCGCACGTCGCGCTCTGTGCGGCAGTTTTCCCGGATGCGGCGGGTGAAACGATTTCGGCGCGGCCCGACGCGTTGGTGCTTTTTAGCGCGGTCACGGATACCACGGCTGAAGGTTACCTGGCGGGCGTGCCGCTCTTTGGAGGAAGAGAGCGGGAGTTATCGCCACGGCATCATCTGAGTGCGGGGTTGCCGCCCATGCTATTGTTGCACGGTGACGCCGATGCGTGGGTGCCAGTGGCGAGCGCGCGGCGATTTGCGTCGGAAGCGGCGGCGCTGGGTAATCGGGCGGAGCTGATCGTGTTCGCGGCGCGGGGGCATGCGTTTTTCAATCACGCGGATTATCGGCCGGGCGTGCGGCCGGATGATTTTTTTACCTGTCTGTTTCTGACCGAACAATTTCTCGCGGGGTTGGGTTGGATAAAACCGCCGGCGGGCATTGGTTCTGTTCCACTCGAAAAATCTACGCCATGAAACGAATCTGGTTCCTCGCTGTTTCCAGTGGGTAAAAGCGAAATCCCGCGCGCATCCCGTCCCTGTGATCGCTGCCCAAATACGCAGCGCAATCCGACCTGGGAGCGCGGACGGCCCGCCCGCATTCCAGCCTCGTGCCCTCATCCGATTCCCCGTGGCGTGAACCTCTTCCCGGTCTTTTTTCAGCAATTTTTCTGCCCCCATTTTCCTGACATCTTCCGACTCTTTCAGGCCAATCGGATGGCCGAAAAA
>JANXLP010000410.1 GCA_025355125.1 Opitutaceae bacterium
GGCGATTATCGAAAGCTGCTCGAAAGCAAAAATATCGACGCAGTCGTGCTGGGCACCCCGAACCACCAGCACTCGCTGCAATCGATCTGGGGCCTGCAGGCCGGCAAGGACGTTTACTGCGAGAAACCGCTTTCGCACAATCTTTGGGAGGGCCGTCAGGCCGTCGCGGCATCGCAGAAATACACGAAGAATCTGCTGATGATCGGCACGCAGAACCGCTCGTCGCTGGATATCCCGGAGGCCATTGCCTACATCAACTCCGGCAAGCTCGGTAAGATCCTTTTCGCCCGCGGTCTCTGCTATAAAGAGCGCGCGAGCATCGGCAAGACCGAGGGTCCGCAAGCCGTGCCGGACACGGTGAACTACGATCTCTGGTCCGGTCCGGCCCCACTGGTTCCCTCCCGGCGCAACAGCAAGGCGAAGGGGCCGGTGCATTACGACTGGCACTGGTTCTGGAACTACGGCGGCGGCGACATCGCCAACCAAGGCATCCATCAGATGGACGTCGCGCGCTGGATGCTCGGCGAGCAGGGCCTGCCGCCCAGCGTGATGAGCATCGGTGGTCGCTTCGGCTACGTGGACGACGCCGAGACGCCGAACACCCAGATCGCGGTTTTCAATTACGCCAAGGCGCCGCTGATTTTCGAAGTGCGCGGCCTTCCGATGAAGACCGGCATGAAGGCGATGGATGCCTATCGCGGTTCACGGGTCGGCGTCGTCGTCCAGTGCGAGGGCGGTTACGCCACGGTCAGCGAGAGCGGTTCGGCCAACATTTTCGACAACGACAACAAGAAGATCCAGGGTTTCGCCGAGGGCGGCAACGGCGCGCACCGCGCCAATTTCGTGAAGGCGCTGCAGGACCGGAAGGTGATCAAAGGCCTCGTGACCGAGGCGCACACCTCCTCGTCACTCTGCCATCTCGCCAACATTTCTTATCTCGTCGGCGAGGAGAAGCAGAACACAGCGATCCGCGAGGCGGTTTACTCCAGCCTCGTCACGAGCGAGTCGTATAGCCGGATGCTCGAGCATCTCCGGGCCAACGACGTGGACGTGTTGGCAGGCAAGAGCGTCAAGGGCGCGATGCTCCGCATCGACGCGAAGACGGAAATGTTCACCGGCGGCGAGCAGGTGCTTGTTGATGCCGCGAACAACTCCCCGCTGCGCAAGCGCACGGGTCGCGGCGATTTCACGATTCCGCAGCTCGCGTAGGCACCGGCATTTTTTTCAACTGCGGCGAAGGGCTTGGGCCCGCGCCGCAGTTTTTTTACGCAGGACGGAGGTCCGCGATGAACGCATCGACCGCGGCCCGACTGCGGAACTGCTGCTTCGCACCGGAGAAATTTTCATAGATCATACCGTGGCCGCGGTGAGAGCTGTGCGTGTCGCGGTGCCAATAGGCTTCGCCCCATGCAAGCAGGCGATCAAAGCTCGCGGCCATGGCGGCTTGCGCCGCTGCGTCGGGGTGGGCGAATCCGCGCCGGACGAGCGAGGTGCGGCAGGTTTCCCAATCGAGATCCAGCCAGACGAGGAGTTCGGCGCGGTCGAGGACCAGCGATGCGAGGTCGCCGAAAACCCCTTCGACGATCCAGGCCGGCTCGGCTTTTTTGACGGCAACTTCGGCCTGCACGAGGTCCGGCGGGCGCTTGGCCGTGAAACTGCGCGGCATCCAGAAAAGGCGATCCAGTTCGACCACCGGCAGATGCCACTTTACGGCCATGGCGGCGGCAAGGTGGCTTTTACCGGAGCCGCAGTTGCCGATGATGCCGATGCGTGAAGGCATGTGCTCGAATACGCCGGGCCCAGAGGTCACGACGCTACCTCGGAGGCTCAGCCCAGACTTGCGCGAGGTGGATGAGGGTTTCGACGGACTTCGTCATGTCTTGCAGGCTGACCCATTCGCGTGGGCTGTGGACTTCGTGCATACCGACGAAGAGATTGGGCGTGGGGAGGCCGCGGGCGGTGAGGTTGGAGCCGTCGGTGCCGCCGCGGATGGCCTGGGAACGCGGCGTGAGGCCGGCGCGGCGGAGGGCTTCGCGGGCGAACTCGACGGGGCGAGGGTCGCGTTCGAGGCCGTAGCGCATATTGCGATACTGCTCGGTGAAGGTGAGCACGAAGCGGGCGCGGGGTTCGGCGGCGAGGAGTTCGGCGGTGATTTTTTCGAGGAGCGCGCGGTGCGCGGCGAGGCCAGTGAGTTCGAAATCGCGTAAAATGAGGCGCACGGTGGCTTTCTCTGCGGAGCCGGTGAGATCGAGGGGATGGATGAAACCGTCGCGACCGGCGGTGCGTTCGGGGGAGAGTTCGGTGGGGAGCGCAGCGATCCAACGGGCGGCGAGGCGGAGCGCGTTGACCATGACGCCGTTTGCCCAGCCGGGGTGCGAGGCAACGCCGTGGATCTCGAGCGTGGCGGCGTCGGCGCTGAAGGTTTCGAAGTCGATCTCACCGGGAGATTCGCCATCGAGAGTGTAGGCGACGTCGGCGCCGAGTTGCGCGAGGTCGAGCTGGGCCATGCCGGCGGCGATTTCCTCGTCGGGGTTGAAGCAGAGGCGGATTTTGCCGTGGGGAGTTTCCGGGTGTTGGAGGAGGTGGCGCGCGGCGGTCATCACGGTGGCGACGCCGGCCTTGTCGTCGGCGCCGAGGAGAGTCGTGCCGCTGGCGGTGATCACATCGTGGCCGAGGGCCGAGCGCAGGTGCGGGGAATTTTCGAGTGTGAGGATTTGCGTGGGGTCGTCGGGCAGAACAATGGGCTGGCCGGCGTAGGCGCGATGAACGATGGGTTTCGCGGCGCCGGGGAGATTGGGCGCGGTGTCCACGTGGGCGCACCAGGCCATGACGGGCGCGGCGTGGGGGGCGGTGGCCGGAAGGGTGGCGAGGACGTAGCCGTGTGGGGTGAGGACGACATCGGCAGCACCGAGGGCGGTGAGCTCGGCGGCGAGGAGGCGGAGGAGATCCCACTGGCCGGGCGTGCTGGGCGTGGTGGTCGAGTCGGCGTCGCTGCGGGTGTCGATGCGCACGTAGGAGAGGAAACGGGCGAGGAGGTCGGCGGAGTCGATGGTCATGGGAACGGGATGACGGTGTAGCTGCCCGGAGCTGCGGATGTGACGGCGGCGATGATTCGGGGCGCCAACGTCTTCAGGATGGGCCAGCGATTGGTGGGGAGTTCGATCAACGCGATACGGCGGGAGCGCAGGTCTTGCTGATATCGTGAATTTTTGTCGGCGAGAATCAGGATGTCAAAAATTCCGTCCGTCAGCGCGATGAGGGCACCGTTTTCGACGCCGGTCCAACCGTGTTGTTGGATGGTGGTGACCGTGTGCTCGACTAAAAACTGCCGCAGAGGAAGAGGGACGTTCTCGTCGAAGATAATCTTCATGTCACGAAGCGGGTCGCTGCGTGAGGCGAAGAAATTCTCTGGCGTCGTCCGGCTCTACTGAGGGGAAAAATGAGACAAATTCTTCGACAGAAAAACCGTCATTTAGGTAGTCGAGCAGAGCTTGAGCCGGCACCCGGGTGCCGCGAAAAACGAGCGTGCCGCCCAAGATGAGGGCCGAGGAGGAAACCGGGCTGTGATCGAGCATGACCATGGCTTGAAACTACGGCTCGCGGACGCCGAGGCAAGGCCTGGGTCCAAAGATCCGGCCTCATGGGGCGCAATAGCCAGAGCGGCTGGACATGAAAAAGGCGCGGCTCGGAAACCGCGCCCAGTAGAACATGAAAATACTTCGGCTTATTTCTTCACGCTGAAATCAACCGAGAAGACGGTGGCTTCCCACATGATCTTAAGCGTGCCGACGTCGTCGGATTTTTTATCGAGCGCGAGGGTGAGCTGATCAACGGGGGCGACCATCGAGCCTTTGGCGAGCTCGACGCGGCCGAGGTCGCTCTTCTCGTCAACAGGGATGCCCCATTTGCCGATGTTGGAGCTGATCGCAAGTTTGCTGGCGCCGTTTTCAGAGGGGACGATGTAGAGGGTGTGAGCGCCGGCGGGGACGGTGACGCCACCGATCACGAGGGCGCGCTGGGTGAGCAGGAGCGTGGCTTCGTCGGAGCCGAGGCGGTCGGCTTTGTCCCAGGCGACGAGGCCGCCCCAGATCTTGCGAGCTTCGCCGGTCTTCGGGTCTTTGGTGTAAGGGCGGCCGTAGGTGACCGATACAAGGGTGATGTTGGGGCGGGTGCCGAGGCGCACGTAGATGGATTCGTGCGGGCTGGTGCGCTTCTGCTGGGCGGCGAGGGGCAGCGTGCCGACGACGAGGGCGGCGAACGCGAGGAGGACCGTGGCGATTTTTTTCATAGGGAAAACAAGCGGTTGGGTTGAGGGCGAAAGGACTGAAAGCAGACGTGTGATATGACAGAAGTGGATCGCAGGGTGTCAACTGGCGGCGCAGGGATTGACGCGGGCGGCGGGGTGGGGCCGGATGGGCGGACTATGGCGCGCAGTGTGGTCCTCGCAGGCACGGTGCGGTGTGAGCGTTGCCAGCTCCCGCCGCGTTGGTGCGTGTGCGCGGGGCTCGGACCGGTGGTGAGTGCATTGCAGGTGGACGTGATGATGCATCACCGCGAGCAGTGGCGGCCGAGCAGCACGGGGAAATTGATCCAGCGCGTGGTGAGCGGGGCGCGGACGCATCTTTATCAGAGGGAGATTCCGCGGGAGCGTGCGGCCGTGTTGCACTCGGGCCGGGAGCTGTGGGTTTTGCATCCGATGGGTGAACCGCTAAGCGAGATCGCGCTGCCGCCGGCGGAGAATGTGCAGGTGCTTTTGCTTGACGGGAGCTGGGGCGAGGCGGCGGAGATGTTGCGCGCGGTCGAACCGTGGGGACGGCGGGTGTGTCTGCCGATGACGGGGAAAAGTCGCTACTGGCTGCGCGAGCAGCAGGGCGAGGGGAAGTTTTCCACGATCGAGGCGTTGCTGGCGTTGCTGGCGGCACTGGGGCAGCGCGAGGCGGAGGCGCAGCTGCGGCTGCATTTTGAGCTGCACGTGTATGCGAGCCTGTTGGCGCGCGGGCGGAAATGGCCGGCGGCGGAGTATCTCGATGCTTCGCCGATCAAGGCGGCGTTGCCGGAGTTTCTGAGCCGGCTGCTGGAGCGGCGGCGGGGCGAGCCGCACGTGGCGCGAACCTCACGCCTCGAGCGGGAGCGTGAAACAGAATAACGCGCCGCGACCGGGCTCGCTCTGCGCCCAGATACGGCCGCCGTGATCTTCCGCGATCTTGCGACAGATGGAGAGCCCGAGGCCGGTGCCGTGCGCCTTACCGTGGGTGGCGAAGGGTTCGAAAAGTTTTTGCGCGATCTCGGGCGCGATGCCCTTGCCGTTGTCCTCGACTTCGACGCGCAGGGCGTCGCCGTCGGCGAGGAAGCGCAGGGTGACGGTGCCGCCGCCCTCGTGCATGGCATCGACGGCGTTGTTGATGAGATTGTAGAAAACGCGGGAGAGGCGCTGTGAGTCGATGCGGACGGTGAGAGCAGGCGGTGGCGCGGGCAGGATGAGCCGGACGTTGCGACCGGCCGTCTCGTGACTGAGTTCCTCAGCGAGGGGGGCCATGAAGGTCGCGAAGTTGACGGGATGCAGCACGGCCTTCTGGCCGCTGGGGCGGGTGAAATCGATCAGTTCCTGGAGCATCGCGGTGATGCGTTCGACCTGACGGGCGATGGTGCCCTCGGCTTTCACGCGCATGGCGGGCGAGGTCGATTCCCCGCAGGAGACCTCGGCGGCGAGGCCGATGATGGCGAGGGGGTTTTTGAAATCGTGAACGATGGTGCCGGCGAAGCGGCCAACGACGGCGAGGCGCTCGGCCTGGAGGATTTCGTCCACGTATTTTTGGTTCAACGCGCGCATGCGGCGGCTGAATTCGCGGATGAGGTCGAGCGCGAGGCGCGGACGCGCGTCGAGGAGTTGGAGGAGCGCATCGCGGCCGAGGAAGAGGGTGACGGTATCGGCCTGCGCGATCGCGGTGGCGGAGCGAGGGGCGTCGTCGAGCACGGCCATCTCGCCGAAAAAATCGCCCGCGCCGAATGCGGCGAGAACGCGGGGCTCGTTGTCACCCACGACGGCGGTGAGTTGGACGCGACCGGATTGCACGACGTAGAAGCCGTCACCGGGGGCACCGGCCAAAAAAATTACTTCACCGGCGTGGTAGCTGCGTGTCTGGCCGCTGGTGGCGAGCGTCGCGAGTTCGGTCCCGAGGTGACCGGACGGATGAGGGGTGGAAGTAAACGACATGTCGGCAGCAGTTGGGCGGGATCATGGGCATGCGGGCCGGGGCGTAAAGCGGAGAGATCATTCGGGCACCACGCGGCGCGGGATTTTAACGAACAGGGTGCATTTACGTCTGACGTGCTGACGACTCCCCCGGAAAAAAGCACTCGACGATTGGGCTGCGCCCCAATTCAGGTGCTGAAGAGAACGGCGGGCCCGGCGATGCGCCTGCCTTTCCCCTGTATGCGGCAACCGCTCTCGTGGAATTTCGGTTGAGGCGGGGTGGTCCACAGGGCTTGCTCGTCGGTGCATGACCTCACCCCTGTCTCGTGTCCGGTCACGTTTGTTTAATTGCAGACTGCTGCTCCTCGGCGTGGCGCTCAGCCTCGCTCCCGCCGCACGGGCGGCAGCGGCGCCGGGCACGCCGGAGGCGCATGGGTTTTCCTCGGAGCGTTTGAAGCGGCTCGATGCGGTGGTGCAGACGGAGATCGATCAGAAGCATTTGGCGGGTGCAGTGGTGTATGTCGCGCGCGATGGGCAGCCGGTGCATTTCCGCGCGTATGGGCAGCAGGAGATCGAGGTGGGCAAGCCGATGCCGACGGATGCGATCTTCCGCATCGCCTCGATGAGCAAGGCGCTCACGACGACGGCGATCATGATGCTCTACGAGGAGGGCAAGTTCATGCTGCATGATCCGGTTTCCAAATACATCCCGGCTTTCGCGAAGTCCCAGGTAGCGGTGGCGCCGCCGGCGGGTTCGCCAGCGGATGTGAAGTTTGTGTTGGTGCCGGCGAAGCGGCCGATCCAGATCCGCGATCTGCTCACGCACACGGCGGGGCTCACCTACGGCGACGGGCCGGCGGTTGATCTCTATAAACAGGCGAAGATCTATGGGTGGTATTTCGCGGACAAGGACGAGTCGCTCGCGACGATCATCGACCGGCTCGCGACGCTGCCGTTGCACGGCCAGCCGGGTGAGAGCTGGCAGTATGGTTTTTCGTCGGACGTGCTTGGGCGGTTGGTCGAAGTCGTCTCGGGCATGCCGCTGGACACGTTTTTCCAAGAGCGGATTTTTGGGCCGCTCAAGATGGTGGACAGCGGATTTTTCCTGCCACCGGAAAAGGCGGCGCGGCTCGCGCCCGTCTATGGCTACGAGAAAGGTGAACTGACGTTGCGTGAGAATTCCGCGAAGACGGACTACATCCAAGGCCCGCGGAAATGTTTCTCTGGCGGCGCGGGTGTGCTCTCAACGACGGGCGATTATGCGCGGTTTTTGCAGATGCTCCTCAATGAGGGCGAGCTCGACGGCGTGCGGCTGCTGAGTCCGAAGGCCGTCGAGCTGATGCACGCCAACCACACGGGCGAAAAATACGTGCGCGATACGAGCGGCTTCGGCCTCGGCTTCTGGGTGAACAACGATCTCGGCTACTTTGGCGAACTCGGCACCGAGGGCGCGTATGGCTGGGGCAGCGCGTATTTCCCGCAATACCTCGTGGACCCGAAAGAGAAAATCGTGGCGCTCCTGATGACGCAGTTGAAACCCGCGAACGGCATCGACCTGAGTCAGAAATTCAAGGTGATGATGTATCAGGCGCTGATCGCGACGCGGAGCGCTAAGTAATTGCCTCGGGGCAGAGCTACTTTACGGCGCGAATGGGCACCAGAAGGGCGGCGAGCTCGTTCACAGTGGCGGCGTGGGTAGGATCGGCGGCGAGGTTCTTGGTCTCGGCGGGATCGGCGTTTTCGTCGAAGAGTTGGGCGGCGGTGAGCTCGCCTTTGGAATTTGACCACTCGGTATAGCGCCAGCGGGTGGTGCGGACGGAGTAGCCCTCGCCGTTGGCGCCGCGGCGGACTTGGCTGAAGGCTGCCTGCTTGGCGATATGTTCGGCGTCGGTGAGGACGGGGCTAAGATCGGTGCCCTCGATGTAGGCGGGGGCGGGAGCTCCCGCGAGTGCGGCGAGCGTGGGGTAGAGGTCGATAAGCTCGACGGGCGCGGGCGCGGCGTGGCCGTTGGCTTTGGCGCCGGGAGCGGCGATGATAAGCGGGACACGGGCGCTGCGTTCGAAGAGACTCTGCTTCTGCCAGAGGCCGTGGTCACCAAGGTGGTAGCCGTGGTCGCTGGTGAAAACGATGACGGTGTTTTTGGAAAGGCCGAGGCGGTCGAGGGCATCGACGACACGGCCGAGTTGCGCGTCCATGAAGGTGATGGAGGCGTGGTAGGCTTGGATGGCTTCGCGGCGGAGGGTGTCGGTGAGTTTGCCCTGCGAAGGGGTGGCGCTGGCGTAGGCGGGCTGAGGGGTGCGGGTGCGGTCGTCGTCGCTGAAGGCGGGAAGCGTGATCTTGGCGGCGGGGTAGAGCTCGAAGTATTTTTTCGGGGCGACGTAGGGCGTATGCGGACGGTAGAAGCCGACGGCGAGGAAGAAGGGGCGGGACTCGCGGTGGAAGCGTTCGAGGAAGCGCACGGCTTCGGTGGCGCCGAGGCCGTCGGTGTGGTCGGTATCGGCGCCCTCGTCGTCGGCGAGCCAGCTCAAGGTGCCGCCGAACTGGCCGGGTTGGAGGGAGAAGATTTTATCGTGTTCCTCGCGGTCGCGCCCGCGGGGATTCACGACCTGGTCCCACGAGGCGTAATCGTCGAGGCTGGAGGTGCCGATGTCGTTGGGCACGCCGTAGTGGTAGAGCTTGCCGACGCGGGCGGAGAACCAGCCGTGCGTTTTAAAGAGCTGGGGGAGGGTGACGGTCTCGGGGATTTTTTCGCGGAAGTGGGGCGAGAGCGGGGTTTTGGCGGAGGGATTGGTGAGGACGCCGGTGGCGTTGGGGCGGCGGCCGGTGAGGAAGGAGGATCGGCTGGGCGAGCAGAGGGGGAACTGGCAGTAGGCGCGCTCGAAGCGGACGCCGCGCGCGGCAAGGCGGTCGATGTTTGGGGTGAGGACGCCGGGGGCGCCGTAGGTGCCGAGGTCGCAGTTGAGGTCGTCGGCGATGAGGAAGAGGATGTTGAGCTTCGGCGGAGCCGAGTTCACCGAGGCGTCGGCGTGGACGAGAACCGGAACGAACACGGCGAGGAGGACGGCGCGCAGAAGCACTAACCGGGTGAGGGTTAAGGGGCGGGGCATGGCCGCGAGCTTGGATCGCGGAGCTATCGGGGCGAGGTGAAAAAAGCTCCGAGCCGAGCGTGGTCTCAGCGCAGGAGCGGCCCGCGGCCGGGATAGTCGCACTGGTCGTAGGGGAGCAGGCCTTTGCCGTGGTATTCGGCGTAGGTGAAGGCGACGGAAAATTTCCGCTGCGGGTCGTCGTAAACCGTCGTGAAGGAGCCGCCGTAAAAATTGCGTCCACCGCCGGCAGTGCCGAAGGTGAGGGTGACTTCGCCGTGGAGCTGCGGTTTGTAGGTGATGGTCTCGACGGCATCGTCGGCGGCCTTGGCTTTGGCGGAGAGAGTTTGGACGACGATGGCGGGGCGTTGGGCGACGGCGAGGGCGACGACGCGGTCGAGCTGGCTCCGCACGTCGGGCGTGAGGGTGGAGAGGCCGGCGGCGGTCAATTGATCGGCGCTGCGGCGCTGCATGAATGACCGGGAGAAAGCGACGACGTCGCCTTGGCGGGCAACGGTGATCTCGCGCGCGATCTGGGCGTCGAGGGCGGCGGCTTGTTCGGCGGAAAGCTTGGTGAGGCCGGTGGCGGCTTGATCGGTGGCGCTGAGTTTGGCGGTGAAGCCGGGTTCCTCGGCGCGGGCGTTCGTGCCGACGAGCAGGCCCAGCGCGAGGGCGGTGCAGGCGAGAACACGGGAAAGCGGAGTCATAAGAAAGTGGACGCGCATGGTGAGCGAGGGTTCCGGTTACTTTTTGGGCGGGGTGAGGCGGCTGGTTTTGATGTTGTTGGACGCATCCTGGTCGTTGACGCCGATGGGCGTGCTCAGGGTGGTTTTGTAGGTGAGGGCGCCGTTGGCGATCAGGGTTTTTTGATCGACGGGGACGGTGATGACCGTGCTGGCGCTGGCGGCGAGCGTCGGGACGCGATAGCTGACGGTAAAGCCGTTGGTATCGACGTCGAGGGTGAGTCCGGAGACGTTTTGGCCGCCGCGGTTTTGGACGACGAAATCCATCTGGGAGTTGGCGGCGTCGTAGTAGTGATTTGAAACGGCGGGATCGACGCGGGTGAGGTCGTTGTAGGTCATGGCCCAGCCGAGATTGAGAATGCCGCGACCGTAGTCGGCGTCGGCGCCGGGTGGGCCGGCGTCGCTGGCGGTGGCGGCGAGGACCTCCCAAGCTTGCGTGGCGGTGAAGCCGGGATTGACGGACATGACGGCGGCGATGGCGCCGGCGACGATGGGTGCGCTCGCGGAGGTGCCGTCCACGTAAACGCGCTGGCTGTCGAGCCAGGCGGTTTGAACGCCGTAACCGGGGGCGGTGATCTGGAGCTGCGGACTGGAGTTGGAGAAGGTGACCTGTTGGCCGATGGCATCGACGGCACCGACGGAGACGACGCGCGTATCGGCGGCGGGCCAGGTGAGCTGAGTGGCCTGGTCGTTGCCGGCGGCGGAGACGATGAGTGCGCCGTGAGACTCGGCGTAGTCGATGGCGGCGGTGAGCACGGCGGTGGTGGCGTAGCCGCCGAGGCTGATGTTGATCACTTTGGCGCCGGCGTCCACGGCGGCGAGGATGCCTTGGGCGACGGTGAAAATATCGCTCATGCCATCGGCGCCGGTTACGCGAATGCTGATGAGATTGGCGGCGGGTGCGACGCCAGGTGCATCGGCGGCGAGCCCGGCGGCGAGGGATGCGACGGAGGTGCCGTGGCCGGCCTCGGGGGTGGTGCCGGGCAGACTGCCGGCGCCGATATCGATGGTGCGCACGCGGCCGGTGAACGTGGGATCGAGTGCGCTCACACCGCTATCGAGAATGGCGACAGTCACGCCACGGCCCCAATTACTGCGGTCCCCGGTGGCGCCGATGAAGGCGAGGGTGTTGTTGCGCAGGGGGACTTGGGTGATGTCGGCGCGGGTGGCCCTGGCGGGTTTTTCGGGGATGCGGAGGAAATAATTGGCGGCCGCGTCGGCGTAGTCGGCGGCGTTTTGAGCGAGGTCTTTCTTGAGAGCGTCGATGCGATCGTAGCGGATGCGGACACTGCGGAGGGCGTCGAGCTGGTCGATGATGGTGAGGCCCTGGGCTTGGGCGCGGGCGAGAAAGCGGCGGTAGGCAGCGTCGTCTTTGAAGGTGAGCGTCGCTTCGTTGGGGCGGGCGTCTCGGGAGACGAGGATCGCGCCGAGTCGCGCGAGACCGGCGTCCACGGTGGAGGCGATGGTGGCGTTGACGGCCGAAGGTTCGGGCCGGGCGGCGGCAAGCGCGTTGGTGGTGTTCTCTGGTCGGTGCGGAACGCGCTGGCGGGAGCGGGCGAAAAGGAGGACGCCGATCACCAACGCGCCGGTGGAAAAGAGAATCAGGTAGATGCTGCGGGGGCGCATGGTGACACGGTCTACGACGGGAACGGCGGAGAGAAGTTTCCGTGAATCGCCTTTGGGGAGCGAGGCGCGAAAGCGTGAGTTGAAGCTTTGCAGGGTCGGCGATTTTTGCAACGGTGACTGCTGATGAAACCCCTCGTTACCCTGCTGCCCCTGCGTTTTCTATTTGCCGGACTCGTCGCCCTCGCGGGTGCTTCGACGATGGCCGTGGCGGCGGAAGGCGAGCTGCCGGCGATTTTTAACGGCAAGGATCTCACCGGCTGGAAGAATGCCGAGGGCAATGCGTTTTGGCGGGTGGAGAAAGGCGTGCTGATCGGCGAAAACGACGCGGTGAAGAAGGGCAACATGCTCTGGACTGCGGTCGACTACACGGACTTCGTGATTGAGTTCGATGTGCGCTGGAAGTCCGACACGGAACGTGGCGTCGATACCGGAGTGGAAATGCGGAAGCCGGCGATTCAGCTGCAACTCGGCGTTTCGGGCAGCCTGAAGGTGGACATGTCGGGCTCGTTCTACACAGGCGGCAAGCCGGCATATCCCGAAGTGGGCCAGGCGAAGGATGCGAAAAAACTCATGAAGCCGCAGGGCGAATGGAACACGTTTCGGATTCAAGCAAAGGGTGATACTTTCACCTGCTGGATCAATGGCACGAAGGCCTCGGAATACACCGATGCGAAATTTGCGGGTGCGGCCCCGTTGGGACTGCAGATTCATCCGGGCGTCGTGATGAAGGCGGAGTATCGAAACATCCGCGCGAAGGCGCTTTAAGCGGGTGCGCGGACTGAGAGCTGAGAGCGTAGAGCTGAGAGGCCGGTCCTCCGACTAGTAGGAGCGGGCGGCGCGTGTAGGCCGCGGTGAGGCGGGGTGATCTGACGGGGTTCGGCTGCGGCAACGCGTGGGATTCGCGTTGGCCGCGCGGCGGAGCGCACGGCCCACCATCCTCAGGCCGTGGCTTGGAGACGTGTAAGCACCTCGCGTAAAGCAGAGGGAAACACGGGCTTTTTAAGGAACGCATCCACGCGGAGGGACGCATAGGCGGCGCTGACCTGCGGACTGAGTTCAGAGCAGAAAACGATGATCTTACCGGTAAAAGGTTGGGAGCGGCGGAGGGCGCCGACGAGTTCCAGTCCGTTCATGTTCGGCATGTGGTGATCGGTGATGAGCACGTCGAAATCGCCGGGGGCTGCAGCCAGACGCTCGAGGGCGGCGGCACCGTCCACGCAGCATTCGATCAAATGGCCTTGGCGGGTGAGTGACATCTGCGCGACTTGGCGCAACTCGCGCATGTCCTCGGCGTAGAGGATACGCAGGGGCTTGTGCGTGACTGACGTGGATTGTGACGGGGCCGGCATCATCTGGTGACGTGGTTAGTGTTAATCCCACTGACTCCGAATTTCCACTATAGTTACTGCGAAAAATACGCGAAAAAAGCGCCGCAGCGCGCGGCGCTTTCGCGCTATTAGGAACTGCGATGCGTGATCGTTCTCAGGGCGCAGTGAGGCCTCGGCGGACCAGCAGCGGTTTGATGTCGGGCTCGCCGCCGGTGAAATCGCGGAAGAGGCTGAGCGCATCGGCGGTGCCGCCGCGCGAGAGGAGTTTCTCGCGGAAGCGATCACCATTGGCGCGCTTCAGGCCGCCGTTTTGCTTCATCCATTCCACGCTGTCGGCATCGAGCACCTCGGACCAGATGTAGGAATAGTAACCGGCCGAGTAGCCGCCGGCGAAAGTGTGGGAGAAATACGTCGAGCGGTAGCGGGGCGGCACGGCGGCGAAGTCCACGCCGTATTTTTTCAGCGCGGCGGCTTCGAAGGCGAGCACACCGTCGGCCTCGGGAATCTCGGCGGCGCCCACTTGATGCCAGGCTTGGTCGAGGAGCGTGGCGGCGAGGTATTCGGTGGTGGCGAATCCCTGGTTGAACTTCGAGGCGGCCTGCACCTTGGCGAGGAGCTCTTTGGGCAGCGGTGCGCCGGTCTGGTAGTGCTTGGCGTAATTTTGGAGAATTTCCGGCCAGGTGGCCCACATCTCGTTCACTTGCGAGGGATACTCGACGAAGTCGCGCGGGACGGCGGTGCCGGCGAAGCGGGGATATTTTACTTTCGAGAACATGCCATGGAGAGCGTGGCCGAACTCGTGGAAGGCGGTCTTCACCTCGTCGTGCGTGAGGAGCGTCGGTTCGCCGGTGGGTGGTTTTGGAATGTTGAGATGGTTGGCGATGACCGGGTGCGTGCCGAGGAGCGTGCTCTGAGAGACGTAGGCGTTCATCCAGGCGCCGCCGTTTTTGTTGGAGCGGGCGTAGTAGTCGCAGAGGAAGATCGCGAGTTGGGAGCCGTCGGTGTCGAACACGTCGAATACGCGCACGGTGGGCTCATACACGGGGAGGTCGTGACGCTCTTTGAAGGTGATGCCGTAGAGCTTGGTAGCGGCGAAGAAGACGCCGTCGATGAGCACGTGGTTGAGCTCGTAGTAGGGACGGAGTTGGGACTCGTCGAAGGCGTAGCGGGCGGAACGGACTTTGTCCGTGTAACGATCCCAGTCGGCGGCACCGAGGGTGAAGCCGCCTTTTTCCGCATCGACGATGGCCTGCATGTCGGCGGCTTCCTTGCGCGCGTTGGCGACGGCGGGCGGGGCGAGCTGGGCGAGGAGTTTGTTCAACACCTCGACGCTGCCGACGGTCTGTTCCTCCAGTTGATACGCGGCGTGGTGCGGGTAGCCGAGAAGGTTGGCGCGCTCGGCGCGTTTTTTGGCGATGGCGGAGACGACGGCGCGATTATCGAACTCACCGCCGCGGCTGCCGCGCACGAGTGAGGCGGCGGTGATTTTTTCGCGGGAGGCATGGCTCTTGAGATTGGTTAGCGGGGGCTGGCCGGTGGTGTTAACGAGGGCGATGAGGAACTTGCCTTCGCGGCCGGAGGCTTTGGCGGCGGCGGCGGCGGTGGCGAGGGCGGTGTCGCAAAGGCCATCGAGTTCTTCGCGCGTAGCGAAGAGCACGGCGGAGGCGTCGCGCTCTTTCAGGACGTTTTGCGTGAAGGTGGTCTGGAGCGTCGCGAGCTCGGAGTTGAGCGCACGGAGCTTGGTCTTTTCGGCCTCGCCGAGCTTGGCGCCGGCGCGGACAAAATCCTGATAGGTGCGCCAGAGGAGGCGGCTGGATTCGGGATCGAGGCCGAGCTTTTCGCGTGCGTCGTAGAGCGAAGAGATGCGGGCGAAGAGCGCGGCGTTGAGGCGAATCGCGTCGCTGTGGGCGGCGAGCTTGGGCGACATCGTGCGCTGGATTTTCTGCATCTCGGGGTTGGTGTTGGCGCCCGAAAGGCTGCTGAAGATCGTGCCGACGCGGTTGAGCAACCGGCCTGAGCGCTCGAGCGCGACGATGGTGTTTTCGAACGTGGCGGGCGCGGCGTTGTTGGCGATGGCGGCGACCTCCGTGAGGTTCTCGGTCATGCCCAGTTCGTAGGCGGGCAGATAATGCTCGTTTTTGATCTGGTCGAACTGCGGATATTGGAACGGCAGCGGGCTCTCGGTGAGCAGGGGATTCGCGACCGGGGCGACGGGGGCATCGAGACCGCGACGAGTGAGAAGAGGCGTGATGTCGGGTTCACCGCCGGTGAAATCGCGGAAGAGGCCGATGGCTTCGGAGGTGCCGCCGCGCGAGAGCAGTTTTTGGCGGAAGCGGTCGCCGTTGGCGCGGGTGAGGCCGCCGTTTTTCTTGAACCACTCGACGGTGGTCGCATCGAGAACTTCGGACCAGATGTAGGAATAGTAGCCGGCCGAGTAGCCGCCGGAAAATACGTGGGAGAAATAGGTCGAGCGGTAGCGCGGCGGGACAGGGGCGAAGTCGAGGCCGACTTTTTTCAGGGCGGCGGCTTCGAAGGCGAGGACGCCTTCGGCGGCGGGGACTTCGGTGGGTTTGACGCCGTGCCACGTGAGGTCGAGGAGGGCGGCGGCGAGGTATTCGGTGGTGACGTAGCCCTGGTTGAATTTGCGGGCGTCGAGGACCTTGGCGAGGAGGGCGGCGGGGAGGGGTTCGCCGGTTTTGTGGTGCTTCGCGTAATTTTTGAGAATCTCGGGCCAGACGGCCCACATCTCGTTTACTTGGGAGGGGAATTCCACGAAGTCGCTCGGAACGTTGGTGCCGGCGAAGCGCGGGTATTTCACGGCGGAGAACATGCCGTGAAGGGCGTGGCCAAACTCGTGGAAGAGCGTGGTGACCTCGTCGAAGGTGAGGAGCGTGGGCTCACCGGCGGGCGGCTGCGGGATGTTGAGGTGATTGCCGACGACGGGCTTGGTGCCGAGGAGGGTGGACTGGGATTCGTATTCGTTCATCCAGGCACCGCCGTTTTTCGAGGGGCGGGCGTAGGCGTCGAAGATGAAGAGCGCGAGGGTCGTGCCGTTGGTATCGAAGACTTCGAAGACGCGAACCTCGGGGCGATAGACGGGGAGATCGTGGCGCTCTTTGAAGGTGATGCCGAAGAGTTTCGTGGCGGCGAAAAAGGCACCGTCGACGAGGACGTGGTTGAGCTCGAAGTAGGGCTTTACCTGTGACTCGTCGAAGGCGAAGCGGGCGACGCGGACCTTTTCGGAGTAGAGATCCCAATCCCAGGCAGCGACGTCGAAGCGGGCGGGTTTGCCGGCGAACTCGGTGTTGATGATCTGCTGGATGTCGGCGGCTTCCTTGCGGGCGTTGGCGACGGCGGGCGGGGCGAGCTTGGCGAGGAGGGCGGTGGCGGCGGTGACGTTTTTCGCGGTCTGCTCGGCGAGGACATAGTCGGCGTGGGTGGGGTAGCCGAGGAGGAGGGCGCGCTCGGCGCGGAGGCGGGCGAGGGTGGCGACGCTGGGGCGATTGTCGAATTCGCCGCCGTGGCTGCCGCGGGCGAGCGAGGCCTGCATGACGCGCTCGCGCGTGGCGCGATTTGTGAGCGAGGCGAGCGGGGGCTGGCCGGTGGTGTTGACGAGGGCGAGGGCGAACTGGCCCTCGTGGCCGTTGGTCTTGGCCTCGGCGGCGGCGGCGGTGAGCTCGGCTTCGGAGAGGCCGGCGAGTTCGGCGCGGTCGGTGAGGTAGACGGTGGAGGCGGTGCGCTCCTTCAGGACGTTTTGGGAGAAGGCGGTCTCGGCGGTGGCGATGGCGGCGTTGAGGGCTTTGAGCTTGGTTTTGTCGGCATCGGAAAGTTGGGCGCCGGCGCGAACGAAGGACTTGTAGGTCTCGGCGAGGAGACGGGCGGACTCGGCGTCGAGGCCGAAGGTGGCACGAGCGTCATAGACGGAGCGCACGCGCGCGAAGAGCTGGGCGTTGAGGAGGATAGCGTCGCGGTGCGCGGCGAGTTTCGGCGCCATGGCCTTCTCGACGGCTTGGAGGGCGGGGTTGGTATTGCAGCCGTTGATGTTGGTGAAAATGCGGGTGACGCGGGCGAGGAGCTGACCGGAGCTCTCGTAGGCGACGATGGTGTTGTCGAAGGACGCGGGCGTGGAATTGGCCGCGATGGCGGCGATCTCGGCGAGGGCTTCGGTCATGCCCTGTTCGTAGGCGGGCGCGTAGTGTTCGTCCTTGATTTTATCGAACTGGGGATAGGCGAGGGGCAAGGGGCTCGCGGTGAGGAGCGGATTGGCGGCGGGTTGGGCTGAGGCGATGGGCATGAAGGCGAGAGGGGCTAAAAGGAGCGCGACGCATGCGCGGGTGGGAAACGAGCGGGAGCGGTGAAGCGGGGGGATTTGCATGGAAGTAAACGTGTCGGTGGAAGGAAAACAGGCAAGGATTCCGGAGCGGTTGCGACTGGACAGGATGTCTGCAGAACGCGGAACGAGGGGCATAAAATCGAAGATGCCGCGATAGGGCGTGTGATCGCGTGAGCGGGTTTTTCGGAACGAGGTGGCGCGCCGCTTTTCGGGCAGGGCGCGAAGACGTATGCGTGGGCGGCAAATATCGGGTCGATGCTGGGGCGCATTCCGTTCGTCGGCCGGCTGATCGCAATGAACACGCGGGGTGCGAGCCGTTGAGGAAGAGCGAAGGTGGATTGCCTTGGGTAGGTGGGAGCGTTCGGCTGGCGGGATGAACCGACGCGAATTTATGCAAGGGTCCACGATGTTGGCGGCGATGGCGACCGTGGTGGGAACGGGGCCGATGGCGACGGCGGCTGAGCAGGCTTCGCGTGGGTCGCGGCGATGCAAACTCGCGCTCACGCCGGGGAGCATCGGCGTCACGGTGCAGAGCCAGCGGGAGTTGAACGAACTCGCGCAGCGGCACGGCTTCGAGGCGGTGGAGCCGCGGCCGGCGGAACTCGCGGCGATGACGCCGGAGCAGATCGCGGAGACGCAGGCGGATCTGGGCGCCAAGAAATTGGAATGGGCGGCGGCGGGACTGCCGGTGGATTTTCGCAAGGACGAGGCGACGTTTCGCGACGGGCTCGCGCAGTTGCCGAAGATCGCGGCGGGCTTGCGGCGCGCAGGCGTGCAGCGGGTGGGGACGTGGCTCGGGCCGAGCAGCGAGGAGCTGACGTATCGCGCGAATTTCCGGCAACACGTGGCGCGGCTGGGCGAAGTGGCGCGGGTATTACGCGAACATGAGCTGCGACTGGGGTTGGAATACGTGGGCACGCAATTGTTGCTTGTGGGGAAGCGCTACCCGTTTGTGCACACGCTGGCGGAGACACGGGAGCTGATCGCGGAAATCGGCACGGGCAATGTGGGGCTGGTGCTCGACACATGGCACTGGTGGACGGCGGGCGACACGGTGGCGGATTTACTGGCGCTGAAAAATGCCGAGGTGGTGAGCGTCGATTTGAACGATGCACCCGCGGGTATTTTGAAGGCGCAGCAGAAGGACAATGCGCGCGAGCTGCCGGCGGCGACGGGCGTGATCGATGTCGCGGCATTCCTCGGTGCGTTGGTGACGTTGGGCTACGACGGTCCGATGCGGGCCGAGCCGTTTAATGCGGCGCTCAACGCGCTGGAGAATGAGCCGGCCTGCGCGGCCGCGGCGGCGGCGATGAGGAAGGCGGTGGGGTTGGTCGGCGGCTGAGGAGGCGGGCGCCGGTTTTGGCGACGGCTACTTCTTCGGGATCGGGGTCAGAAGATAGCCGTGATAGGTGCCGCCGTCGGAAGCGCGGCCGATGATTTGGCCGGAGTCGTTGATGGCCACGGCGGATTCCAAGCGTTTGAGGCCGGTGCCGGTGAGGTCCACGAGGGTGTTGAGGTCGGTCCACTTGCCGTCGGCGTAGCGGTAGGCGCGGCTGTCGATCATGGTCCATAGAAAGCCGCCGCCGGTGACGCTGGAGGCGGTGCCGACGATGATACCGGAGCGATTGATGTCGCTGGCGCCGCTGCTCTCGTAGCCGCTGGGCACGCCGAGGTCGTGCATCCGGCCGTCGCGGTAGAGGAAGGCGTGATTCTTGACGGCATCGACTTTGGAGGAACCGACGATGAGGCCGGCG